>NZ_JADYXO010000004.1:0-157614 GCF_015864295.1 Pseudoalteromonas sp. NZS127_1
GAAATCGAAAGATTGAGTCATGTGTCACTCCTGTTTTCTTAATAATACTGAAATGACACAGATTTCTAAACACTACCAAGTAAATACTTATGCTCTTTTATTTATTTTTGTTTCATCACATAAAAAATTATTGATTTAGTTTTTCTTTCGCTTCTTTTACTTTTTCAAAATCTAAACCAAGTTCGTCAGTCGCTTCTTTAATAAGGTGCGGTTGAGTCATTACGACTGCCATTAGTTGCTGTAGTTTTTCTGGCGGAATACCAAGCTCTTGAACAAGCGCCATTGCCATCATTGGGTTTTGAGTAAACGCTTCAAACAATGCTTTTACTTTTTCGTCGCTTACATTGTGCTCTTTAAGTATTGCTAGTATTGGATTCATTATTAAACCTTAAGTGTTTTTTATAGGGCTTAGTATATGGGCTAAACCCTAAAATTAAAGAGTTACTCTACAAGTAAAACAACTTTACCAGCATTTTCATTACGCTCTAAAATAGCATGAGCTTCGTTTGCGTCGCTCCAAGGCAATGTTTTATACAGGTTAAAGTCGTACTTTTTAGTGGCAATATCATTGTAAAAACGCGCTACAAAGTCGTCGCGCACCTGGCGTTTAAACTCAATACTACGATTTCTAAGCGTTGAGGCATGAAACGAAATACGTTTGCGTAAAAGCGCGGCAAAATCAACTTCTGCAAAACGTCCATCTAAAAATGCAAGCATTACAATTTGGCAATCCATCGCTGCAATAGCGGCATTTTTATTTAAGTAACTCCCCGAAACAGGATCTACAATTGCATTCGCTGTTAACTCATTTGCTTTCATGTATTCTACAAAGTCAGTGGTTTTGTAGTTAATTGCATGATCGGCACCGAGTTCCTTTGCGTGTTGGCATTTATCATCCGTACCGGCAGTAATAACAACGGTTGCACCTGCGCTTTTAGCCATTTGAATTGCTGCACCGCCCACACCACTAGCACCTGCATGAATAAGTGCTGTTTGCCCTTTTTGCAATTTACCAAGCTCAAATAAAGCGCCAAATGCTGTTAGGTACACTTCGCTTATTGCAGCCCCCTCTGCCATTGTTACATCATCGGGTAATTCCATAAGCTGCTTTGCATCAACGGCTACATATTCACTGTAAGCGCCGCCTGAGCACAAGGTAAAAACACGTTTATTAAGCCAAACTCTATCAACTTTACCGCCAATATCACTAACTACACCAGCGCATTCTAAACCTAAAATTGGACTATCTCCCGCAGGAGCCGGGTATTTTCCTTGACGCTGCATGCTATCTGCACGGTTCACACCTATAGCTTCTACTTTTACGAGTACTTCATGGCTCTTTAAAACCGGTTTTTCGGTTTCATTAAATGCAAGATTGCCATCTTCATGAGAAATATATTTCATTGTCGCTCCAAGTTTAAAAACTGTAATAACATATAGATGGGGATGAACACAGATTCAAACAACCTCAAAATCGCCAACTTTGTTTATAAGGATAAACATCGGGTAGATAGCCATTATGTATTTGTTGCTGGCAGCCTTGCCAAAATGGCGCTAAAAACAAGTTACTGTGCTCGTTATTAAAATAGTTAAACGCAAGTTCGTTAGCACTAAAAAACACCTTAAATTGGCTCGGAAATATATCATTTTCGGCTATATCAAAATACGAGTGACTACCTAGCTCTTCAAGTGCATTTTGGGTTTGTGGCACCTCTCTAAAGTTGCAATCGGTCAGTGGGCAAATTTCGTCAAAGTCGTAAAATACCACTCGCCCCCATCGCGTTACGCCAAAATTTTTCATTAGCATGTCGCCCGGAAATATATTAGCGCCGGCTAACTCTTTAATTGCTTTACCGTAATCATGCATCACTCTTTCTAAGGTTTTGTTATCGCATTGGTTAATATACAAATTAAGTGGGGTCATTTTACGCTCAACGTAAACGTGCTTTAAAATAAGTGCCTTGCCCGATATAACCATACTGCTACCAATTTGGCTTTTCATCTGCTCAAGCAGCTCGTCGCTAAAACGGCTTAAATCAAACGCTAAATATCTAAATTCGTGTGTGTCTACCAAACGACCAACCCTATCGGCTTGTTTTACAAAGTTATACTTTTCTTTCACTTGTGCTTTGGTGGCTGTTTTTGGCGCACTAAATTTGTCTTTAATTACTTTATAAACGTAATCTAGCCCTTCAATAGTAAATACCAGCATTACCATACCTGGCGTCCCTGGTGCTGTAACATACTTAAAGTTGGCTGGACTATTTTTAGTCGTATCAACCTTGTGTCGATAAAACTCAGTTTTGGCGTGCTTTATAAAACCAATGGCGTTAAATAACTCAAAGCGTTGTTTATGTGGCATTAACACACTTAAGTAATCTACATAACGAGCGGGCTTATCGGTATCAACCATAAAATAGGTGCGTGCAAAACCAAATAATAAACTTAATTGATCGGCGCCCATCATTACAGCATCAAGCTTTAGTCCCTCATCGGTATTTAAAATAGCAATGGCAAAAGGCATGTTGTCGCCATTTTTAGCAATGCAGCGCCCAATTAAATAACAGGCTTTGTTTCTAAAAAATAATGAGTTGGCGTATTCAATATAACCGTCGTTTAAATTTATAAGTTCGTACACCTGTTTGCATTGCTGCTTAGCGCCTTGCATTAACGTACTTTGTAATGTGGCTACATCGCGTTCTAAATTACTAAACAGCACTCTAAATACTTGATTAGTGATAAGCGTTTTAACGGCGTTATTAAACCCATTATGTAGCGATACCCTACTCACTAAGCTTTCATAAGAGCGTGGCTCACTACGATACTTTGCTTTTAATACAAACAAATGCACAGTACGAATCTTTTTATCGTCCCAAATTGCCCCAAACGTTGAGTTAAAAAAGGTATGGGCAATGGGTTTATTTTCGTGATTTTGTACCATATCGCCGTAAATATTTTTAGCTAATTGCCACATTTGCGGGCAAGTAAGTTCAGCGTAAGCAATAACTCTCACGGCTTCACTCACGTTTTTTACTTCGCGCTCATATACCTGTAAACGTTCACGCATAGCACTTTGTACACTGTGATACTGTTGTTGCTCAAACCGGCTTTGTGCACCCAGTGTAATATTTAAAAATTGCGAAAACATCGCCTCAAATCCAGCAAAAACAGATCGTGCAAGCTTACTGGCTACTACGTGTTGTAGCGCATTATTAGATTGATTTGTTAGCCTATTTTGCATAAATACAGCACTTATATTGATGCCAGTTATGGCGGTTATTTTTTATTAATGGTTTACACCTTAGCAAGCAGGCTTTAATTTAGATAATTAATAAAGTATATAAATAGCATTTATTGGGCGTATTAACCTTTCGAGGTTAATTTTGCAGCCGTGTATTTGGTTTTTAAGCAAGGCAAAGTACATGCAGTGTGGTTACTCCCCATAAATGTACTTTAACGCTGCATAAAGGCCAAATACACACTGCCCATAGGGTTCTTTCTAGGGACGATTAACTCTTTGTTGCCTACATGGATGTCGGTAAGGGCCGTGAGCAGGACGCGGAAGCTTTGCTCGATTTTTACTTAGTCCACTAGGTGGCAAACCTCGCGCCGCGATTAAATCGCCCCTACATTGAACAAATTTCAACCCTGAAAGGCCAACACGCCCATATGAATATAAGAAATGTCGATCTTAACCTTCTCGTTTATTTAAATGTGTTAATAGATGAAAAAAGTGTGTCAAAAGCTGCAAATAAACTTGCTCTTACGCAACCGGCTATGAGTAATGCGCTAAAACGTTTGCGCGATTTATTTGACGACCCGCTACTTGTGCGTGCCGCAGGCTCTATGACGCCAACGGCAAAGGCACTTGCATTAAAGCCTGAAGTTGAGGCCCTATTAAAAATGGCTGAAGCTATTACGCAGCCTAGTGAGCAGTTTAACCCTACAACCGCTGAAGTTACCTTTAGAATAATGGCAAACGACTATATAGAGTCGACCTTAATAGCCCCTTTTATAACGGCGCAGCTTAGTAAAAACCCCGGTATTAATTTTGATGTATTGAGCCCAAGCGACGTAAACCTACAAGACATGGAAAAAGGCACTATAGATTTAGCTATAAACCGCTTTAACGGTCTCCCTCGCTCGTTTCATCAGGCCAGTGTTTGGCGCGATAACTACTGTTGTTTAACGCATCCTAAAAATACATTTTTACAACATTCAGGGTTAGACGACTACTTACAAAAAGAACATATTTGGGTAAACCGTGCAGGCTGGGGACCAGAGGCCGCTGTTACTAATAAATCAGGTAAGCAAAAATTAGGCTGGGTAGACGAAGCGCTTTGGCAACTAGAGCAAACCCGTAAAATACGTGTTTTTACTCGCCACTACATGGTCGCAAGCCTGCTTTGCCAATCAGAGCAACTTATTGCCACCCTACCGCGCAGGCAAGCTAAGTTATTAACTTCTCATACTGATTTAGTAATCAGCCCTGTGCCATTTCAAATAGTGCCTATTGAGGTAAAAATGATATGGAGCCCGCTACTACACCACGCGCCTGCACACCAATGGTTAAGGCGTGAATTATTAGCGTTTGCTAAAACGATTGCAGATAGGTAATTAAGAGCAAACCTTTGATTAGTACTCAAGAGCCTAATGAGAGTGCCTGTGCTATGTACTGAATCATCTTATTTTGAGCTAATAGCTTGGTTAGCATTTTAAATACATTGAGTTAAAAACTACCTAATGAAAAAGCTAGAACTCAAATACAATGTTCGCTGAAGAATTGAATCAAAATAGGTACTGCGTTATTCTTAATTAGTAATATAAAGTCAATAACTTTAGATACTCGTTATCAATAACCTAAGACATATTAAAAAATGGAATTTTATGTACCAATACCTATATTTGAAGTGTTCACTTATAATGAGCAAGGTCACCAAAATTAGCTTTCTTCCTTTCTCTAAAGTTGAAACTGATAATTTAAAAACCCTCTTATTTACTGCACGACTTTTTGTTTATATAGCTCTTGCATACTTTTTGAATGGGTTAGGTACTTTTTTATATGATGTTCATGAAGTTGTTAATTTATACAACTTTGAACAAACTTGGAGCGTAATATTTACAAATATTCATCAGACTCTACTGTTGAAAAAATTATTATGGGAGATGTTATTTAGCGCTGCTATATTAGCGACTGGAGGTATATTGGCTGCAATAGTTTCATTCGAGTTTAAATATGAAAGTAAAAGTGACTAACCTCAAGTCTTTGCTACATTAAAATAAACTTAATCGGATTATAAAAATACCATTAAATAACAACAATTTAAAAACCTTGCTGTGTAAGTGTTATTTAAGAGCCTTTTAAGGAAGATTATTATAAATATTGATTACTCTGCTTATTCACTTAGTGAATTAAACGAAGCAATTGAAAGTATTGACTCACATAAATATCCAGAGAACTACAAACGCCTTAAAGATGAATTAGCTAAACCAAGTCGTACTGAGCCAAAAGCTGCGCAACAAATAGTAATAGCTAAAAAGAACACTAAGAAAACAAGTAAAGCGCTCCTGTGTATTGTTCTAGGTTTGTTTATTCTTTTGCGCAGCTATTTTAATTACGAAAGTGGTGTTATTTATAAGAGATACAATGAGCCGGCAGTGGCATCTTTAGAAAATAACCCGAAAAAGTTTTATTTATTTCTTTTTTTCACAATTAGTGCCGGAGGTTTTATTACGGCATATGGTATTCATGCTTTATTTTCTAAAAAAGAAGACAATGATAAACAAACTTAATAATAAGAATAACGATACTGCAAATAAAATTTTTGCTGTCTTTCAAAAATCCTATGCTATTGAGGCTAAACTGATCGGCGCGCATAACTTCCCTCCTTTAACACGTAATACTGAAGATATTAAAAAATCAGAAACAACCTTTTATGGCTACAGCGAAAATGAATGTTTAGTAGCTGTTATTGAAGTAGATACAAACAACGAGCGTTTAGATATTTGTAGTTTAACCGTTGATCCTAGCTATTTTAAAAAAGGTATCGCAAGTAAGCTAATAAATTATGTTCTAGCAATCGGTGATTTATCTCATGCAAGAGTTGAGACTGCAGTTGCTAATACTCCTGCAATAAGTTTATATAAAAAGCATGGTTTCGTGGAATTCAAAAGATGGACTCCTTCACATGGTATTGAAAAACTGGCTATGTCGGTCGTAATTTAAATCAGTATTTCAAAATAGGTAATTTATAAATGGATAGTGCATCAATAATTACGTGGAGTGTTTTGTTTGGCGGCATAGGTATTGGCTACCTTACTTACGGGCGAAGAAAAAAAGCCGTAGTGCCACTTTGTATTGGTTTGTCATTATTGGTTTTTCCGTACTTTATGACCAGTGTTAGCATGCTGTTGATTGTAGGCGCTATTTTAGTGGCTATTCCCTACTTTATTAAAATTTAACATTGTTATTGCTATTGTGACGGCTAAATAAAATACACGCGAAAAATAAAAAAGCGCCACGGTATTCAACTTTGGGAAAATACCGTGGCGCTTTTGGAAATCGTCGATATAGGAATCTACCTACAGCGTATTATTAGCAAGCTTAGTACCAACTTCATAAAATAATTAAAATTCAATAAAAACAATTAACTAAAATTCCTTCTTTATTCCTTAACTCCTCCCCTTGTTCCAGTTTTGTGCACACTTTCACCGCATTGCACCAAATTAATTAGTATTATTTAGATATGTTTTCTATTTTTTATTTAGTTTTAAAACTTACTATTGATAAAATCAATATCAGTTATTGAAAACAACAATTTTATTAATAATACACTTAGCGCTAGAGTGAAGTTAAGCCAACAAACTAAGAGTAATTATTATGACAACAACTTCTTTCACACGCCAAGACGGATTATTCATCGATGTTAACTTGCATCAGTTCATTGAAGAGCAGTTATGCACTAAGGCTAACACCACTGAAACTTACCAAGCGTTAGCTACTTTAGTTGACGAGTTTGGTTGTAAATGCCGTAAAACAAAGCATCAACCAGATGATGTATTAGAAGTTGATACATTATTAAATGCATACCAACTTAAAAATCATCCACTTTGCCATGTTGATGCACAAACTACGGAAGCCGTTTTAGACGAGTATTGCTGCCAGGTTCCTGCAATTATTGTTGTTGCGTTAATGGATACGCTTAGTGGTACACAGTGCGATGAACCCCAAGCACACGAGATTTACCATCGTGCAGCGCAGTTAACCAACCGCCCTTGTATGCACAGAGTAAAAACTGCCTCAGCAGCTTAATAATGGATGTATTTAAAAGTGCTCGATAACCTTCTTTGCAAAGCCAGTACAAGTTAAGGTTGTTGAGTTATCGCTCTGCTCTTGCGCTAAATCAAAGGTTACTTCACCGCTTTTAAATGTTTGCTCTAACGCATTTTCTATGAGTAATGCGGCTTCGTCCCACCCCATAAATTTAAGCATTAATACCGCACTTAAAATACTACTGCTGGGGTTTGCTTTATTTTGCCCTGCTATACGTTCAAACGTGCCGTGTGTAGGCTCAAAAAATGCGACATCGTTATTTAAATTTGCAGCAGGCATTATGCCAACACCACCAACTTGTGCACTGAGCATATCCGCTAAAAAGTCACCATTTTGATTAGTCGTCACCACTACATCAAATTGCTCTGGATGCATTAAACATTGTTGCAGCATGTTGTCAGCTATGACTTCTTTAATAATTAAGGGCGATTGGTGTGCTCGCTCTATTTGCAACCAACGCCCATTTTCATGTGCAGTGGCATTAAACTCGTTTTGTGCAAGTGCAAACCCCCAACGCTTAAATGCCCCATCGGTAAATTTAAGTACATTACCTTTGTGTACTAGCGTTAATGATTCACTATCGTTTTTAAGTGCATAGTTAATTGCAAAACACATTAGTCGCTCAGAGCCTTCTTTAGATATATTTTTAATACCAATTCCGCACTCTTGTGAAAACCTTAAGCGGGTTACCCCCATTTCCTCACATAAAAAGTCGAGCATTTTTTCGCTTTCTACACTGCCTGCTTGCCACTCAATACCTGAGTACACGTCTTCGCTGCTATCACGAAGCACTGTTATGTTTGTTAAAAATGGATTTTTTAAAGGAGAAGGGAGCGCACTAAAGCCTTTTATAGTGCGCATATTTACAAACAAATCCATTTCTTGCCTGAGGGCTACATTAAGCGATCGAAAACCACCACCCAGTGGTGTGGTTAACGGCCCTTTTATGGCGATTTTACAGGCACGTACTGCGTTAATTGTTTCTTGTGGAAACCAGTCACCGTCATACAGCTTTGCGGCCTGCTCGCCATTATAAACCTGCATCCAATGAATTTTCCGTCCGCTTTTATAACAATGATCAATTGCACTATTAACAACATGGCGCATTACCGGCATAACATCTAGACCCACGCCATCGCCATCAATAAAGGCAATGATAGGTTCTAACGGTATTTGCCAGTGTCCTTGTGCATCAATAGTGATATTTTGGCCGTGCTCAGGAACTTGAATATGCTGATACGTCATGGCTAAAACCTAACTTAAAATAACGATTAATTGATTAGACCATGCTTAGCTAGAAGTGTCTGTATTTGTACTTTTATAGTTACTATCATTTTAAAAAATAAAGAATTAGGCGTGATTATTTATCCATTTAGTTGGTCTTGTATATTAGAATTTTCGTACCAGTTATTAATTACAGCGGAGCACTTTAATGAAATTATTTTTTGTACTGCTACTATCAATCAGCTCTTTTAACTCGTTAGCCGTTGAAGTGGTAATACATAACCTTAACTCACTCTCAAGTAATGCTCAAAAAACAGTGTCTACATGGGTTAATCAAAGTGTTGAAAAAACACAAAATACACTGGGGCCTTTAAAACAAACCACATTGCCTATTTACTTAAAACCACAATACGTTGCTTTTGAGCCTGTACCTTGGGCTACAGTTAAACGCAATAACCCCGATGGGCTTGAGCTACATATAGATCGCTACGCCAGTTTAAATGCATTCACTAAAGATTGGACGCTATACCATGAACTTTCGCATTTATACTTGCCGCTACTTCCCTACTCCGGTTTTTGGCTAAGTGAGGGTTTTGCCAGTTATATGCAAAATGTAATAATGCGTAACAGCGGTATAATTACCCAGCCGCAGTTTGTACAACGTTTAAATGCAGGATTTGATCGTGCCCGCCTGCAAACTAAAACTAAAACACAGCCACTTAATAAGCTCTCTGCCGATATGTGGAAGCAACGCGCCCAACAACGTGTTTATTGGACTGGTGCAGCTTTTTTTGCCCAGGCTGATTTAGAGCTACAAAAACAAGGTTTAACTGTGGCGGGTATAGTAAAACAGTATCAAGTATGCTGCAGACCCGCTCGCTCAAATGCTAAAACATTTATAAAAGAGTTAGATAAGCTATCCGGTAGTAGCGTTTTTACAACGCTATATGCAAAATATAATACTCGTACTGATTTTCCTGATATTAGTAAAGAGCAGTTAAACACGCTTTAACGGCTGCTCTGTTTTATATAGTTACTATATTCAACCAGCCCTTGCGCATTAAAATTGGTTGAGTACTCGTTCATAAAACCATGCAAAAAATTGGTTTTATAGCACTTAACATCCGCTTTGGTGCTTAAAGCTTTAATAACTTCATCAACATTAAAGTGACTCTCACTTGCTGGAAATATGAACTCACAGGGTACTTTTGCACTTAAATTTAAGTTATGTCTAATTTGCGACGGATAAAAGCCAATTAACTTTCTAAGGTGTGTATTGCCTGTTAATAACTGTGCCCGCCATGCTGCACTTGCCCCTGCACTAAAAGCAATACACGTCGTTGGCAATTTTAAACTCTCAAAGCATTTTTGAAGTTTGTCGGTGTATTTATCATGGCCACACTGCTGTATAAAATTGTTGTAACTATCTTGTTCACTTTCAATGGCTTGATACTTGTTATTGTAAGGGTCAACAATAACTAAATTTGAACTAATTGCCTGTGATAACCTCCTTAAAGCAGGGGTTAAACCATAAATATCACTCACTATTAGGTAATTCATACTTATCCTTTGGTAACTAAAAACGGGCTTTGTAAGCAATTGATAAGATTTATTATAAATATTTTTACAAAAATAGCTTGCACACAATTTATATATAAGTTACCTTCCCTCTCTGGTTTAAAGAAACCGCCGCGGTTAACCATTTACCCTGATCCAGTAAGCCCCGCAAAACGTATATTTGAAAGCTAAGTTATTGTACGGCGAGAACCCCTTGAATAATACCGAGATGATTTTTTACTATCATCGCAAAAGTGTCATAAAGATCGTCAACACTGTAATGAAGCTAAACACAACATCGTTAATTTATTAACTGCAATTTGCTATAAAAATATAGCGCAGAATAAATAACAAGAATAAAGTGAGTTTTATTATGTCTTATAAATATAATGGGTCTATGATCCAAATCGCACATCCAGTGCAATCAATTTCAGTAAACAAACATCGTGTAATCTTTAGTGATACACAAGGTTTAAAAAATGCATTGTTTCAAAAAGCGAGTGATGCACGCCAGTTTGTTAAGTGGCTAAAAGCTAACTAAGCAACACATAACTTTAATTGCCCTTTTATTATTGCAATTATTGATAAGATATTATGCCAGCCTCGTTGCTGGCATTTTACTTTTTAGCTCTTTATTGGTTACAATAGTTTTACAATAATAATTACTGGCAGCTGTTGTAATGCTCCGTATATTTTTAACTTTCTTACTTTTTTTCTGTCTGACCTCAATAGGCAATGCTAGAACCATAAACTGGCTAGCGCACGACTTTGCACCCTATTATATTTTAAATGGTCAATATCAACACCAAGGCCGTGACGAAAGCATAATTTATTTACTTGAAAAACAACTTCCTAATATTACCTTTAACCGCATGCTTATCCCCTCAGGTAAGGTAATCCAAGAGCTGTCTAATACTTCAAATAATGTTTGTGCGTTATCGCTTTATAAAAATGATTACAGAAAAGAGCATATTTATTTTACAGACGAAAGCTCAACAACGGGCCTCTCGCCTTCAATAGCAATGCACAAAAGGCTCGCCAAAGCGCTAAATATAGCGGAATCAAAAGAAGTATCACTATTAGATTTAATACAAGATAAAAAACTAACTCTTGGGATCTCTATGAGCCGCTCTTATGGCCAAGAGATAGATACATTGATAAACAGTACGCCTAATATAGATTTAGTAATTAGACCCACTCGCGATAGCCTAGCGAGCCTCACATATATGCTTAACCTAAAACGAATTGATATTTTGCTGGGTTACCCAAGCGAGCATTACTATTTAGCTAAATCAATGCACTTTGAAGAGAACTTAACGCAGCGTCCATTAACCGAATCACCTGCGTTAAGTTATGGTTTTATTGGCTGTACTAAAAACGAGCAAGGCGCAGAAAACATTGCTACTCTTAATAAGCAGCTTAAAGTTATTAAAAAAACGCAGGCTTATAATGATTTACTCATGCGCTGGTTGCCCGAGCATTTAAGGCCGCTATTACAGTCACGTATTAATAGCGCAAAATAAGCAAATTCGAAGTCGCTTAATTTGAGTTTCTGTTAAGCAAAAAAAACGCCACAGTAAGTGGCGTTTTTATATTTAATAATGCTATTACTGACGAACACCTTCTATTGATAAAATAATATCAACATGAGTAGATGCAGGTCCTAAGTTGTAATCAATACCGTAATCGGTAAGTTTAAGGCTGGTTTCGCCCTCAAAACCTACGCGGTAGCCGCCCCACGGATCTTTACCTTCGCCCACTTTATCTATTTCAAAGGTAATAGTGTTAGTTACGCCGTGCAGCGTAAACTCACCGGTTACATCAGCCTCTTCGCCGTCTTCATCAAATTTAATACTCGTGCTTTTAAATGTCGCTTTTGGGTATTTATCTACATTTAAAAAATCTTTACCATGTAAATGCTTATCGCGCTCTGCATGGTTAGAGTCAAGACTTGTGGTATCAATGTTTACCATAATTTTTGACGTATTAGGGTTTTTAGCATCGTAGCTAAATGTGCCGTCAAAAGTATTAAAACGACCATATAACCAGCTGTAACCTAAGTGTTTAATTTTAAAGTTAACAGATGCATGCCCGCCTTTTGTATCAATTACATAATCAGCTGCATTGGCGGCTGTTGCCGATAACATCATTGCAGCCGAAACGGCTGTGCTTACTAATAATTTTTTCATTTTAATCATCCTTTAATGGTTTGATCATTCTAATTAAGGTTTTATCTTTATCGATAAAGTGATGTTTTAACGCCCCTAGTGCATGCAATACTGCAAACCCGATTAATGTGCACGCGCCGTAATAATGTACTTTTCCTGCAATATCGGCTTGGTCATCAAAGGCAAAATCAAGCGCTGATACGTTAAATAAAGTAAATACTTCTATTGGACGCCCGTCTGCGGTTGATATTAAATACCCTGCAACAACAATAACAGCCAAAATAATATACATAGCAATATGCGCCGTATGCGCTAATTGGTTCATGCCTTTACTCTCACCTAATGGTTTAGGTTGTGTAGATAAAGCACGCCATAAAATTCTAAATAAAAATACGGCCACAAGCGTAATACCAATACTCTTATGTAAATCGAGTGAACCTTTATACCAGCTATCGTAATAAGTAAGCTCAACCATATATAAACCTAAACCAAACAGGCCAAAAATAGTCAGCGCCATGAGCCAATGTAAAATAATGGCGACAAGTCCGTAAGATGAAGGTGTATTTTTAAACATGTGTAAGTTCCTATAATGCTATGACGTTACAATATAGTGCACAGCCGTAAATGAAAATAACATTTACAAACACTTTACGTGCGTATACGCACAGAACTTTATAATTTAAAGTCAGTTTTGCAAAAATGGAGGGGGAAACAGATAATTTTATAAGGTGGATTGCTCACTTAAGCTGACATAAATTAAGCTCTCAGGGCTTACTTGCAAACAGGTAACAAGCCCTTCTTTAATGAGCTCAAGCATAGCTATAAAACTAACCACTACACCACTTCGCCCTTCATTTGGGGTAAAAAGCGCATTAAATACCACTGCCGAGTTTGCTTGCGATAGTTGCTGTAATATTTGGCTCATTCTCTCTCGGGTTGAGAGTACTTCAGCAGTAATTTGATGATGCTCAAACGTTTTTGCTCGCGCCATTACATCACTCAGCGCCAGCATTAAGTCTTTAAGTTCAATATCGGGGAGATTTTGACTTGTATCTTCACTTATTGGCATAGCAGCATGCGCTATAAAAATATCACGACCAACACGAGGAATATCGTCGAGGTTTTCGGCGGCTTGTTTAAACAGCTCATACTCTTGCAAACGTTTAATAAGCTCTGCGCGAGGATCTTCTTCCTCTTCAAGCTCTTCGTGTACAGGTAGTAGTAAGCGCGACTTTATTTGCGCAAGTAACGCAGCCATAACTAAATATTCGCCAGCAAGTTCGAGTTGAAACTCGGTCATCATTTCTACATAACTTACGTACTGCTCTGTAATACTAAAAATAGAAAGCTCGAGTACATCAAGCTTATGCTTTTTAATTAAATAGAGCAGTAAATCGAGCGGGCCTTCAAAGGTTTCTAATATTATTTCGAGCGCGTCAGGTGGAATGTATAAATCTTCTGGTTTGTCTACAACCGCTTTACCATGCAAAAAAGCCAGTGGCAGCTTTTGCTGCACTGGCTTTTCACTATTTTTTGTATTCGCAGTACTTTCGCTCATTACTTATTATTCAAATGGGCTTGTATCACCACAGCCAACACGCAAAATCTTGACTTCATCTTCCGACAAATCGATTACCGTGGTTGCTTGCTCAGCTAAGTGGCCACCGTGAATAATTAAATCAACGTGTTTATCTAATCGCTCTAATATTTCATCAGGATCTGATTCTGTAAACTGCTCACCTGGTAAAATTAAAGAACACGACATTAACGGCTCACCAAGTTCGGCAAGTAACGCACAGGCTATTGGGTGCTCAATTACACGCATGCCAATAGTTTTTTTCTTGTCGTTTAATAAACGTTTAGGGACTTCTTTTGTGCCTTTAAAAATAAAGGTATATGGCCCTGGCGTATTATTTTTAATGAGTCTAAATAGCTGGTTATCTACGCGTGCATAAGTAGATAACTCCGATAAATCACGGCAAACTAGCGTAAAATTATCGTTTTTTTCAATACCACGAATACGCTCTATGCGCTCTTTGGCTTGCTTATTACCAATGTTACAACCGATGGCGTAGCCCGAATCTGTTGGGTAAACAACAACGCCGCCTTGTTTAATAATATCAACGGCTTGACTAATTAGTCTCGGTTGCGGGTTATCAGGATGAATATGAAATAATTGACTCATGTTAATGCCCCTTCTTCTCCTTCCCAAGCTTGCCAAACACCTTGGCAATCTTTTGGTAGGTATAAATTTTTGCCAAGCTCTAAATAGCTTGTCGGAAAATGAAAATCAGACCCTTGCGAGCAAAGTAGTTCGTACTCACGGCTGAGTTCACCTAAAAATTGACGTTCGCTTGGCGCCTGTTGAGGTTGTGCAACTTCCATTGCGTCACCTCCTACACTTTTAAATTCTACTAATAATTTGCGTAGCCACTTGTTTGACATTTGATAGCTACTTGGATGCGCTAGTACAGCAACACCACCAGCGGCATGTATGGCCTCAATAGCGGTTTGCATGGTGCACCAGCAACTTGGTACGTAGCCTGTTTTGCCACGCCCTAAGTACTTTTTAAAAACACCCGGGAAATTTTTAGCAACACCGCGCTCAATAAGGGCGCGTGCAAAATGTGCACGCGTTATTTGCGCGTCTTTTGCCAGCTCTTTAGCTTGCTCGTAAATGCCATCAAAGCCATTTTTTGCAAGGCGAACACCAATCTCTAGTGCACGCTCTTCTCGCTTTTGCTGCTGAGCTGATAATAAAGAGGTAAGGTCAATATTATTAATATCAATATTTAAACCTACAATATGAATTTCGAAGCTTTCCCATTTGGTAGACACTTCGGTACCCGTTATTAATGAAAGCGGTAAGTTTTCGGTTTTAATAAATTGCTGCGCAGGCTTAATAGCCGCCACAGTGTCATGATCGGTAATAGCAAACACATCAATATTTTTATCAACAGCGCGATGCAATAATTCTTCAACCGTTAAACGCCCGTCTGAATGTGTGGTATGGCTATGTAAATCATATTTTATCAAAAGAAAACTGCTTAAAATTAAGGGTTACTGGTGTTTATGTAAGTATAACAACTTTTTTGACTAAATTGTTTTAAATAAACACTTGACACAAAAGCATAAGATACGTTTTACTGTAGCCACTTTCAGACACATTAAGAATTAACAATAATGATCAATTCAAACTTAAACACTATTTGGTGGTGGCACTCGTAATTATCGGGTGATGAATTGTCGTGTCTAACAAAAATTCAAAACCCGCAACTATGCGGGTTTTTTTATAACTAAATTTTACGAAACGAATACGTTAAAAATATTTAATAAATTTTGAGGCAGAAAAACATGAATAACGGTCTTACTCTTACACATCGTTGGTGGTGGCGCCTGATATAGCGGGACGGTAATGATCTGTTTGTAATTTAGATATCGTTATTCAAACCCCGCATTGCTAAAGCATTGCGGGGTTTAATTTTTTGAGGGAATGAGGTTTGATTTTTAGTCATATAACTACCACACCAGGCGAAGTAACAAGCATTACGCAAGTACGCGACTATATTAGTAGTCCTCTTGCATTATACGCGGCACTTGATAAGCCTAACTCACTACTGCTTGAATCGGCTGAGATTGATTCTAAAGACAGTGTAAAAAGTTTAATTTTAGTCGACTGTGCACTGCGCATTGTATGCCAAGGTAAAACAGTTACTATTACTGCTCAATCTAATAATGGGCAACAGCTTCTAAGCTACTTGCAGGCAAATGTTAAAAGCTGTGACGCTACTTTAGACGGCGCAACACTTACCCTGTGTTATTTAGACACTAGCGGCGATACTGACGAAGCGAGTAAACTAATTGCAGATAACGCATTTAGCGCTCTGCGCACTTGTATTAACAGTATAAAAAGCACAACTAACAATCCATTTTCGTTGTTTTTAGGCGGTGTATTTGCCTACGATATGGTAGCAAACTTTGAGCAGTTAAGTGATGTACCTGATGGCGAAAACACCTGCCCAGATTACGTATTTTATTTAGCCGAAACCTTAGTTGTTATTGATCATCAAAAACAAACAACCGAACTCATTGGTAATGTATTTAACGGCCCAGACGTACACGCTAACTGCTTTGAAGTAGGTAAAGAGCTAGAGCGCTTAAATACGCTGTGCGATAACGCTTCAGAATTTAGTGCGGATATGCAAAGTGGCGAATGTGAGGTAAGCGTTGATATAGACGATGACACATACTGCGAGCAAGTGGTTAAGCTTAAAAAGAATATTGTAGACGGTGATATTTTTCAGGTAGTGCCGTCGCGTACATTTTCACTACCTTGTCCTGATCCTCTGCACGCTTATAGCCAGCTTAAAAAGCAAAACCCAAGTCCGTATATGTTTTATATGCGCGATGAAGACTTTGCTTTATTTGGCGCATCGCCTGAATCAGCACTTAAATACACAGTGCAATCTCAGCAAGTTGAAGTATACCCAATTGCTGGCACTCGCCCACGTGGCAAATTTGCTAATGGGCAAATAAACCCAGACCTAGACAGCCGCATTGAACTTGAACTTAGAAACGATCAAAAAGAGCGCGCCGAGCATTTAATGCTTGTCGATTTAGCCCGTAACGACGTAGCACGTATTAGTGTTGCAGGTACTCGTTTTGCCAAAGAGCTATTAAAAGTAGACCGTTATTCACAGGTAATGCATTTAGTGTCACGCGTTGTTGGCACACTAAAACCCGAGCTTGATGCACTGCACGCTTACCAAGCATGTATGAACATGGGCACGCTTGTTGGTGCACCAAAGGTTCGTGCTGCTGAGCTTGTTCGTCAAACTGAAGGGAAACGCCGTGGCAGCTATGGCGGCGCAGTTGGTTACTTAACCGGTGATGGCGCAATGGATAGCTGTATTGTTATTCGCTCAGCTTTTGTTAAAAATAATAAAGCGTATGTGCAAGCAGGTGCCGGTGTGGTGTTTGACTCAGATCCTATTTCAGAAGCAAACGAAACTCGCGCTAAAGCACAAGCGGTTATCACCGCCATAAAATCTACGTATAAGGCGGTATAAAATGAGTAAAGCGAATCCTATTAAAATCTATTTTTTAGATAACTTTGACTCATTTACATATAACTTAGTTGATGAGCTAACGATGCTTGGCTGCGAACTGGTTGTTTACAGAAACAACATTAGCGCTGAGGTTATTTTTAACAAAATGCGCCAAGAGCAAGGCCAAGTGCTATTAGTACTTTCGCCAGGCCCCGGAACACCAAGCGATGCAGGCTGTTTAATGGAGCTTATTGAACTCTCTAAAGGCCACTTCCCTATGCTGGGTATTTGTTTGGGTCAACAAGCGTTAACCCAAAGCTATGGCGGAGTAATCGGTCACGCGGGTGAAACCGTACATGGTAAGTCTTCAATTATTAATTTAGGCGAGCATCCTGTATTTGATGGTATGGGCAATACAATGCCTGTAGCACGTTACCATTCATTAATGGCAACAAAGGTGCCTGATAATATTGAGGTTATTGCCCAATACGAAGATATCCCTATGGCTATTTATCATCATGATGACAACGCATTGGGTTACCAGTTTCATCCAGAATCAATACTAACGCCAAACGGCGCAATGCTACTTCAGCAAAGTGTCGCTTACTTAACACGCGCTAAATAAAAGAGGACATTATGAGTACACAACCAGAACAACCCATAAATGTTCAACACGCGATTGAGCAACTAATTACTGGGCAATCATTAAGCTACGCAGACGCCAAAGCGCTGTTTGATGAAATAATGCAAGGTAATATGAGTGAAATTGAGCTAACCGCCCTACTTATAAGCCTTAAAATTAAAGGCGAAGTAAGCGACGAGATTGCAGGCGCTGCAGCCTCAATGCGCGAAAACGCCGTTGCTTTTACTACCAGCAGTACGCAACTTGCCGATAGCTGTGGCACTGGTGGCGATGGCTCAAACACAATTAATATAAGTACAACGGCTGCAATTGTTGCCGCTGCTGCCGGTATTAACATGGTAAAACATGGTAATCGCAGTGTATCGAGTAATTCAGGCTCAGCCGATTTACTCAAAGCCCTGGGCATTAATATAGATATGAGCCCAGAGCAAGCAGCAAAATGTCTTGAGCAAACCAATTTTACCTTTTTGTTTGCACCACACTATCACAGTGGCGTACGCCATGCGATGGGCGTACGAACATCGCTTAAAACACGCACTATTTTCAATATTTTAGGTCCGCTTGCTAACCCTGCTGCACCTGAAGTGCAATTACTCGGCGTCTATAACGAAGCGTTGTGTATGCCAATGGCACAAACACTTAAAACCCTTGGCACAAAGCGCGCTATGATTGTTCACGGCTCGGGCACTGACGAAATAGCCCTACACGGCCCAACAACGGTAGTTGAGCTAAATAATGGCGAGATTACGCAGTACACACTAAACCCAAGCGACTTCGACCTTGCAAACTATTCACTTGAACAACTCGCTGGTGAAGGCCCACAATACAACGCAAATGCTAGCCTCGCCATCTTGCAAGGCAAAGGCACAGATGCACATAATGCTGCTATTGTGGTTAACGTAGCTGCCCTTTTATACCTAACAGGTAAAGCAGAAACGTTAAAAGAAGGAGCAAAACAAGTACAAACATTATTAAGTTCAGGGCAAGCCATGAACACACTAAGTGCAATTATTGAGGTAAGTAATGGCTAATGTATTAGACAAAATTGTTGCTGATAAAAAATTAGAACTAATTGAGAGAAAAGCTGCACGTCCGCTTGAAAGCTTTAAGCATCTTGCAGTGCCTACAAGTCGTAGCTTTTATAAAGCACTTGCAGCACCTGGCACTCAGTTTATTTTAGAGTGTAAAAAAGCATCGCCTTCAAAAGGGTTAATTAGAAACCCATTTGATTTAACTGAAATTACTTCAGTTTATAAAAAATATGCTACCTGCATGAGTGTGTTAACTGATGCTAAATATTTTCAAGGCAGCTTTGACTATCTTGAATTTGTTCGCAGCCAAGTAGAACAACCGCTTATCTGTAAAGACTTTTTTATAGACGAGTACCAAGTGTATATGGCACGTATTTATGGTGGTGACGCTATATTACTGATGCTTTCGGTACTCGATGACGAAAGCTATAAAGCACTGCATGCTGTTGCCGATTCACTTAATATGTCGGTGTTAACCGAAGTAAGTAATGAAGAAGAAGTACACCGCGCACTTGCGCTTGATGCACAAATTATTGGTATTAATAACCGCGATTTACGCGATTTAAGCACCGATTTAGCCACTACCGAAAAGCTACGCAAACTTATCCCAGCAGATAAAGTGGTTATTTCGGAATCGGGTATTTACACCCATCAAGACGTAAAACGTTTAGCTCCTCTATGCGATGGCTTTTTAATTGGCAGCTCACTTATGAGCGAGCGTGATTTAGAGCAAGCATGTCGCCGTGTTATTTTAGGCGACAATAAAGTATGTGGTTTAACACGTAGCCAAGATGCACAAGCGGCATATCAAAACGGTGCTGTTTACGGTGGTTTAATTTTTCACCCTAAATCGCCGCGTTATGTTGATTTAGATTGCGCAAGAGAGCTTAGCCAAAGTGCTCCGCTTAATTTTGTAGGTGTATTTGTAGATGCCCCCATTGAGCAAGTTGCTCAATACGCAAGTGTGCTAAAATTAGCGGCAGTTCAATTACATGGCCAAGAAAGTGACGATTACATTGCTGACTTGCGTACACAGTTACCAACTAATTGCGAAATTTGGAAAGCCCAAGCAATAAAAGATGCATTGCCAACGCCTGTAAATGGGGTTGATCGACACCTTTACGATACACACAGCGATACACAAGCTGGCGGTACAGGTAAAGCATTTGATTGGTCGGTGCTTAGCGGCGCAACTACACCGTTTATGCTCGCTGGAGGCTTAAATCCAGACAATATTAAAGATGCGCTTTTTAAAGGTGCCTTAGGCCTTGATTTAAACTCAGGCGTTGAAGAATCTGCGGGTAAAAAGTGCCCTAACAAATTACATAATGCTTTCACAAGCATCAGAAATTATTGAGGTTAAAATGCAAAATCCAGCTTATTTTGGCGAGTTTGGCGGTATGTTTGTACCTGAGTTACTTGTCCCTGCGCTTAAGCAGTTAGAAAATGAATTTAACAAAGCACAAAAAGATCCTGAGTTTCAGGCAGAGCTAAGTAAATTATTAAACGAGTATGCGGGTCGTCCTACCCCACTTACTTTAACGCGCAATTTAGTTAAAAACCCAAAAGTAAAACTGTATCTAAAGCGTGAAGACTTATTACACGGCGGCGCACACAAAACGAACCAAGTACTTGGCCAAGCGTTACTTACTAAGCGTATGGGTAAAAAACAAGTCATTGCTGAAACTGGTGCCGGTCAACACGGCGTTGCAACCGCGCTTGCATGTGCACTACTGGGTTTAAAATGTCGTATTTATATGGGTGCAAAAGACGTTGAACGTCAGCAACCTAACGTATTTAGAATGAAGTTAATGGGTGCAGAGGTTATTCCGGTAACAGCGGGTTCTGGCACATTAAAAGATGCAGTAAATGAAGCGCTGCGTGACTGGTCAGCAAATTACCAAGACGCACACTACCTACTAGGTACAGCTGCGGGTCCTCACCCATTCCCAACAATTGTACGCGAGTATCAAAAAATTATTGGTGAAGAAGCTAAGCAACAAGTACTTAAAGCAGAAGGTCGTTTACCTGACGCCGTTATTGCCTGTGTTGGTGGTGGTTCAAACGCAATTGGTATGTTTACTGACTTCATTGACGAGCCAGGCGTTAAATTAATTGGTGTTGAGCCTGCTGGTAAAGGGCTTGATACAAATGAGCACGGTGCAACAATTTGTAAAGGCACAAAAGGCATATTGCACGGTACTTATACGTACATTATGCAAAATGATGATGGCCAAATTGAAGAGTCTTACTCTGTATCAGCGGGTCTTGATTACCCAGCTGTTGGTCCTCAACATGCATTTTTACACGAAACTGGTCGCGCTCAATACGTGGGTATTACCGATACAGAAGCGCTTGATGCGTTTCAGTCGCTTGCTAAAAATGAAGGGATTATTCCGGCGCTTGAATCAAGCCATGCGTTAGCTTATGCGCTTAAGTACGCAGAGGAGCTAACCGAGGAAAGTGTTATAGTGATTAATTTAAGTGGTCGTGGCGATAAAGATTTAGCACACGTTCACAA
This sequence comes from Pseudoalteromonas sp. NZS127_1, assembly GCF_015864295.1. NCBI lineage: Bacteria > Pseudomonadati > Pseudomonadota > Gammaproteobacteria > Alteromonadales > Pseudoalteromonadaceae > Pseudoalteromonas > Pseudoalteromonas sp. NZS127_1. The sequence goes on from NZ_JADYXO010000004.1 coordinate 21,526, forward strand.
TGTACTAACTGAAAGAGGTCAGCTATGAGCCAAGTAAAAACGGATCGTTACGGCAAAATGTTTGCAGCGCTTAACGAGCAAAAACAAGGTGCTTTTGTACCATTTGTAACGATTGGCGACCCAGGTAAAGAGCAAAGTATTGCGATTATTAAAAGTCTAATTGACGGCGGAGCAGATGCGCTTGAGCTTGGTATTCCGTTTTCTGACCCAATTGCAGATGGTCCAGTAATTCAAAAAGCTAATATTCGCGCCCTCGATGTGCACATTAACACACAAGATTGCTTTGATATTATTAAAGAAATACGTGAGTATAACGCCGATATTCCAATTGGCTTATTATTGTATTCAAACCTTGTGTTTAAACGCGGTATAGAAGCATTTTATAAAGATGCAAAAGCGGTAGGCGTAGACTCAATTTTAGTGGCTGATGTGCCTTTACATGAATCTAAAATGTTTAGAAAATCAGCTATGGATAACGGTGTAGACCCAATTTTTATTGCAACACCAAATGCAGATGACGACACACTTCGCCAGTGCGCCTCTTACGGTCGTGGTTACACGTATTTACTATCGCGCGCTGGTGTTACCGGTACCGATACTAAAGCACAAATGCCAGCGGGTAATATTGTTACTAAATTAAAAGAATACCATGCAGCCCCTGCTCTTTTAGGGTTTGGCATTTCAACGCCAGATGATGTAAAAGCGGCTCTTAATGCAGGTGCAGCCGGTGCTATTTCAGGCTCTGCTGTGGTTAAAATTATTGAAGCTAACCTTAATGATTTACCAACAATGACCGCGCAACTAAAAGCATTTGTAGCCGATATGAAAGCAGCTACATCGCTTTAAGCCATCGCTATAAGCTAACTAGGGCGTGTTTTATACGCATTAAAAAAAGGGCATTTAAAATGCCCTTTTTTGTTTTTTAAAATCAAACGCTGTATCAATAACCAAACGTTTTAAAAAAGAAAATTAGTGAGCTTGGTGTTTACCCTCTAAAATCTCTTCAATAAATTTAGCATTAAATGCTTCTAAATCAGCTGGGCTTCGGCTCGTTACTAAGCCTTTATCTACACATACTTCTTGGTCAACCCAATTGGCACCTGCATTAATTAAATCACTTTTAATACTTGGAAAAGAGGTAATGGTACGGTCACGCAGTTTATTAATTTCAGCTAACAACCACGGAGCATGGCAAATTGCTGCAACGGGTTTATTTTTTTCTGCGCCAAAAAAGCCATCAATAAAGGCTTTAGCATCTTTATCTTGGCGTAAACTGTCTGGGTTAAATAAACCACCAGGTAGCATAAGCGCGTCGTAATCAGCGGGGTCTGCGTTTGTGACTAGTTTATCTACTGTTACTTTATCGCCCCACTTGTCTTCATCCCAGCCCGTAATTTGGCCTTCTTTAATTGATACTATTTCGATGTTTGCACCGGCATCAAGTAATGCGCTGCGTGGAGATAAAAGCTCACTTTGCTCAAACCCATCAGTGGCTAAAATTGCAATTTTTTTGCCTTGTAAACGCGTGCTTGTTTGTAATGTACTCATTGAGATCTCCTTATTTGATACCAACCTGCATAAATCTTTGAGCAATTTAACGAATTAAATCGCACTATAACGTCGTTAAAAACCTTTCATTTAGAACAACTAAATACGAAAAATTTTTGCCTAGTTCTAGCGTAATTTTCTTAACGTTCAATAGACCCCATATATAAGCGGACTGGTATTATTTAAAAATATGTTCGAAACACACAGTTAAACAGCATAATGCATGCCGATGGCAAGCAATTGAAAATAAAGGATTTAATGTAAGTGGGATTTATAATACCATGTAAATCATTTAGAGATTATGAATAATCTACATAGGTGCGAATTTATTTCCAGCTCATATAATTTAAAGCCACCAAACGCGAGGTGTAAAACCTCACCTACAACATATACCCGTAGGTGCGAATTTACTTCGCGCTCATGTAACTTATCTATCAATACGGGGTTTAAAACCTTAAATAGAATTAAAGTAGATCTTTTAACGCTTTAGCAGGCTTAAAAACCGCTTTATTAGCGCCTTCTATTTCAATTGCAGCACCTGTTTGCGGGTTACGTCCAGTACGCGCTGGGTAATAACTTAGTGCAAACGTACCAAAGCCATTTATTTGAACCTGATCACCCTCAGAAAGCGATTTAGTAATTACTTTTTGCAAGCTTGAAAGCGCCGCTTGAGAATCTTTTTTTGTTAATTCACTTTTGTGTGCAATGGCAGCAACGAGTTCTGCTTTATTCATTTTAGGCTCCTAAATACACGCCAAATCAGTGTTGGTTAAGCGTGGGAATATGATGATATAAAAAATACCAAACCAAATTGGCAATAAAGCCACGCAGGCTAAGGGTTACAGGGCAACAAGTCAACCTTGTAGTTGTTAAGCTTTATGTGGTAAAAAGCCTTTGACTCTTTTTTGTATAATTTAGGTAAGCTATGCACGCATTAATTGAATACATCCCACTCATACTGTTTTTTGCAGTTTTTAAGCTAGTCGATATTTACTGGGCTACCGGTTTATTAATGGCAACTACACTCATTCAAGTTGCTTATAGCTACTTTAAACATGGCTCTGTGCCAACTCGTCAGTGGATATTTTTTGGCATTGCTGCCGTGTTTGGTACGTTAACGCTGGTACTTCATGATGAGCAATACATAAAATGGAAAGCAACACTCATATACGCAGGTTTAAGCTTAACGTTACTTGTTAGCCGTTATGTACTTAAGAAAAATCTCGTTAAAAAAGCGCTTAGCTCAATCCTCGAAAATGCTAATGATACAAAACAAGCCATTGTAGTCCCAGAACCATTATGGGATAAGCTTAACCTAATGTGGGTTGCTATAACTGCTGGCATCGCAGCACTAAACATTTATATTGCATATAATTTCTCGCTCGACTTTTGGGTTAATTTTAAAGTGTTTGGTTTAATGGGTATTACCTTTGTGAGTATTTTTGCCACTATTATTGCCTTGTACAAATACCTCCCTAGTGAAGAAGAACCTGCAAAATAATTTTATAGATCACTTTGTAGATTACTAATCTCGTCATAAAAATGTCGTCTTAGCTTGATAGCTTATTAAAAAAACAAGTTGAGACGACCTTGAACGCCAATCAATATCGCTGGTTTGAATTTACCCTCATTTTTGTGTTACTACCCTTATTGGGTTTTGTATTACGCGAGTATTTAGCTAACTGGCTTATTCCTGCGCTTATTATTTTAATGAGCGTGTGTTGTATGTTGCTACTGGGCGATCCCCACTTTAAACGTTTTAGGCTTACAAGCCTTGGGCAATTTTCTGCTGTTAAAAAACGTGTGTTTAGCTTCTTTTTTTTAGGTGCACTGTTCTCAGGTATGTTTTACGGGATTATTCATCAGGGCAACTGGTTTACCCTTCCCCGCAACTCGTTTAATGATTGGCTTTTACTGTTGCTACTCTACCCAATACTGTCGGTTATTCCTCAAGAGTTAATATTCAGAACGTATTTTTTTCATCGTTATAAACGCATCATGCCCAAAAAAGCAGTGCGTATTGTAGTTAGTGCGAGTGTATTTGCGTTGGCGCATATTGTGTATGCAAATTGGATTGCAGTAGCCTTAGCCTTTTTAGGTGGCTTACTGTTTGCTTATACCTATGCACAAAGCCGCTCAACCGTCGTGTGTGTTATTGAGCATAGTTTATGGGGGATATGGATGTTTACACTCGGGATCGGCAGCTACCTTGATTCAGGCGCATTTAACTAATATAACAAGCATTAAAAAATCCGATACTAGAAAACTAATATCGGATTTTGAATATTTCTAAAACTACTTAACTAATGGTTAAAATAACGATTCAAACTCACCATTTGGAAATAAAACACCAGGAATACCACGTACTGCAGTAACATCAGCTAGTTTAGTATCACCAAAATATAAACCGCCACTGTAATTACGGCCCTTTTGCTTTACATCTAACCAACGTCCATTTTCGCCTTTCGCTATTAGATTAATGTTGCCACTAACATCACGAATACGTAAATCTAACGCACGGTTTTTTATGCTAACAAATATATCTGTAGAGGTAAGTTCTGATAAGTTTTCAACATCGCCCACGTAAGCAAACTTAAAATCGCTTGCACCACTCAACGGAAAATCTAATTCAAAAGTAAATGCTAAATCGTCATTATCTTCACCAATAAAAGGCGAAGCCTCTACTGCAGTGATATGAAATGCAGTGTCTTGAATGTCACTTACGTAATCACCATTAAAATCAAAAGTAGATAACGTCGTAGACTCTTCACCTAATGAATTAACAAAGCGATTTAAGTTTAGTGATAAGTCACCTTCAAGTTTACCAGCGGCTTTATTGATAATTACATTGGTAGTTACCTGTGTAATACCTGTGTCGGCTTCTAGATTTAATTCACTTTGAGCATCTATACCATCAAACTGAATTAGCAACTCACTTACATCTACACTTAAAACCGTAGCACCATTTGTGACTGTTGCGCTCATTACACCTTCAATTTTATTACCTAATACACCACTTACTCTAAATGTTGGAATTGATAAATCAATTGTTATAGGTAAATCATCATATGTGCCAGTTATAGCCCAAGTATAAGGTGATTGGCTGTAATCAATATCTAAGTCACGAAGTTTATATTGTCCTGATGGTGTAGAGCCATCAGCTAGTGGTGAATAATTTGTAATAACTTCGTTTAAAGCATTAGTAAGTGCATCAAGTGTTCTTTGTGTGTCTTCATCAAACGCACCTTCAAGCTCAGCAAATTTTACGTCTAATTCATCTGAATAGCTTTTTTCTTGAAGTCTTGCAGCACCTATAATATTTCGTGTATCAACAAGTAACTCTCTTGAATCTAAGCTTTGCACTTCTGCTGAGCGAGCCTGCCAATTTGTAAATGTAGTTACACTTGCAATTGTTTGCTTAACTTGACCAGCTACATTTTGCAGCAAAGCATTACCTTGGTCGCTAAATAAATTATCTGTAACATACTGCGCTGCTAAATCGCTATAATCTTGCCATGCTTGCTGGTCAGTCTCTAAGTTAGTAAATGCATTAAAAGCACTTTCAACACTAAACGAACTATCAGCAACACCAGCTAAAATTGCCGCGTAAGTAAATGCATTAGTAACCATTTCTGCTTCAACACTTGCATTTAAATTGCTGTGCGTTAAATGATAAAAAGGCGTGGCTGATAAACTAGCTTGCGTAGCACTAAAGCCTTCATCTGTAATTGCTTTACTCAATGGCGATAAATAAACCGTATTTACACCCGGCGCACTAAATGCATCCGCTTTGTAATTAAGAGTAACGGCTGTCAATTCTTGGTAGTCTATTAAACGGTTTGCGTTTAAGTCATTTACATCACCACGGACTGTTCTGCCACAACCTGTAAAGCGCGGACAAGGTAGAGCAGTATCACTCGGTATAAACTCAAAACTATTAAAAGTAAGTGGAGTTACACTTACACTCGCAGTATTGATGTTTTCAACTTCAATTGATTCTTGCACCACACCATCGCTATCTAAAACATTAAGCGTGCCCTGTGGTGATTGCCAATTAGATACATAAAAACTCACAGAAGAAGATGTAGCAACCTCACTCACTGCAACAGATTCTGAACTGTCACTGTCTGATGAAGAACCACAACCTACTAATGCAATAGCTACCCCTAAAGGTATAATTTGTTTTAACATCTTCATTCCTTAAAACTTAATGTTCACGTACCAATTCACATTAGCATAATAGGCTTTATCTAAATCTAGACTATCAGTTTGTAAATTAAGACCAAAATACTCGTTTTCTATACCAACTAAAAATGCTTCACTTTTTGTCTCGTAGCCTGCCTGTACTTTCCAATGATCCCAAAAGTGTATACGGCCTTTTAATTGGCTGAACGTGTCTTTGTCGTAACGTTTTAAAGTTAACTGAGTCGAAAATCGGTCGTTTATTCTGTAATCGGCAAATGCTTGTAGTCGCATTTCCATTTCTAAATCATGAGATACCGTATTTCCAAATGCAGATGTTTTTAATGAAACTGTTGGCTGAGTAATAATATCGCCGTTGTCATCTTCGCTAAATGGGATTTCAGTAGTTTGACCCTTTACAGAGCCGCTGTCTTCGTACTCTGTTTTATAGAGCAAATCTTTTACGCTAAAACCAACTTGAAGCTCATCATTTACTTGCCAATCAGCAAAAATATCGAGGCTATAGCCAAGCCCTTCAGGTTTTTGTGAAGGTGAAAACTTTTTAAATAATATGTCTTTTGAAAAGTTGTAATCGACAGTTACAGCGCCTTCAACTTCATCACTATAAATTTCACCATTTACAGTGGCATCTTGATAGTGTGAGCTGGCAAAAACAGAAAGTTTAGGTGTTATTGTTAATGCATTTTTATCTAAAAATTTAAAATCATAAGATACGAATACACCGTTAGACGTTGCTTGTTTAGCATCGAGGTAATAAGTATAAAATCTATCTTCAAACTCTAGATCATTTTTTTCGGTATGAGTATATTTGGCTGTATCAGGATCAAAGTTAAGGACATAGTCGTAACGACTTTGTAAACCTACCTTAAAATTACCGTAGCCAACACCTACTTCAAATATATTATAGGTAAATGCACTGTCACCAGATTTTAATGGAGCATCAAAATCATCTACAAAAGCTTGTACTGGTTGTGCTTCTGTATAAATTTCTGCGTCAAAGTGGGTAAAAATTTGAAATTGGTTATCTGCGGAAGCAAGAGGAGAAATAAAAGCTGTTGAAAATCCTAACAAGAGAATTTTTTTTTTCATAATTTAATCGCTTTCTATAAAAAAAGGGAAAAGCGCTGCTTTCCCCTTTTATAGTTTAAATATTACTTAGATGAATCAATTAAATCAACATCAGTGTAATCAACTACGTCACCATCAATGTAAGTAATTGAAAGACCGTTTGTTGTTTTAGCTGCAGTACCAAAAGACATCATCATCTCATTGTACATAGCCATAACGTCACCAGTGTAACCTGCACTTTCATTACCAGTAATAGACAACGTGTAACCCATTGCATTATTTACTGTAATAGTTAAAGCACTTGCTTCTTCCATGTCGCTGTCAAGGTATGTAGTCATTACTTTAAAGTCTACATCACCAGAAACACCCTCTAATGTAATAGAGCCTGAATCTGTTGCATCATCAGCTGTAATACTTAACATACCAGTGAAGCCAGAATCACCATCCATGATTTCAACATGGTTAGCCGTTTCAGTCATTATGATTTCTGCATCATCTACATTGTCAGCAGTTACTGCGCCATCAAAAGTAAATACTAAACATGAATCGATTTGAGTAGCATCAATTGTACCGGCTGCAAAATCAACACAATCTGTAAGTGCTTGTGTTTGTGTAGCAGCAGTAACAAGCTCAACAGATACGTCATTCTCACCTTTTAATGTAGCGCCCCAAGCAACAACAAGCTTGTCGCCTTCATAAGAAGCCGCTGCATTAATCATCTCACCTGTAGTAGCATTGCTAAGCATTAGCGTAAGATCATCTAAGCTGTAAGTATAATCCCAATCTGCATTGCGAGTTGATGTGCCTGTACCTGAGTTATTACCCATTTCAGCTAATTCATCAATTACGTCTGCAAGAATGTCTGCTGCATCAGCAACTGCATCAGCACCAGTGCCTGTAAGCACAGTCATAGTCGATAATGACTCTGATGTAGCTTTAACAGAAGTTAGTACTTCAAGTTTTGCAACTGCAGTTTCAGCAGCAAGCTGTAGATTATAAGCTGTTACAAATTGCTCGCTAGCTAGTTCACCTTGAGCTACAGCAGCTGTTTGCATAGCTGTAAGCGCATCAATCATTGCTTGTGCGCCTTCGCCTTCAAGTTCTAGGTAGGCATTAGCAGCAACAAGTGCTTGCTCAATAGCAATTTCAAGTGCATCAACAGCAGCAGCAAAATCAGACGCAGCAGTAACGGCAGTCATTGCAAGCTCAAGAGCTTCTGTTGCGTTTGCAGCTGTATCTACCATTGCATTTTCTGCGTTAGCAAGTGCGCTAGTAGAAGCCGCTTCAGCTGTGTCTGCTACTGATTTTTTCTCATCAGCAACGTCTGCAGTGTCTTCAGCAACTAGTTTTGCAGCAGCAAGAGCCACATCAAACTCTGTAATCGCTGCTTCAGCTTCAGCTACTAGTGCAGCTAGTGCCGCGTCGTATGCAGCGGTGTCAGTTACAGCAACAGATGCATCTGTTTGCAACGATGTTGCAGAATCAAGAACTTGTTGGTAATCAGAGCTTTGAGTAACTAACGCTTTTGCTGCAGTTACATAGCCTTGTGATTTAACAAAAATAGAACCCGCTTTAGCTGTTAAACCAGCTGTAGCAGCTTCATTTTTCAGTAATGTAACAGCGCTTACAAATGCAGCTGCGTTATCAGCTGTAAGAGCATCGCCACCCATTGCTTGAACATCTGCAAGTGAGCTTTGAGCTGTTTCAATACTCATTTCTAATGCAGTAAGTGCAGTTTGAGAAGCAGTAACTTCTACTGTTAAAGCAGCTGCTAGAGCTGTATAAAAGTCATCTCCAACTGTACATTCTGCGCCAGTACAACCAATTACTTCTAGTGCTTTTTTAATTTTCACTGCAGCGGCTGCAAGACCAGCATCAGTTGCTGCACCATTTTTAACAGCTTTATCTTTAGCAGCTTTTGCTTTTTTGGCAATACCTACTGAATTAGCGGAAAACGCATCAATTTGTGCCTGTGTTGCGCTAGGGTTGTTAGCAGTGAATGCCGCTTTTAAAGCGTCTTCAATTGCTGTTTCATCGCCCGTTGCTATAGCAACAAAAATGTTTGCAGTGTTTGTAATAGCTGTTTGTAACATTGTAGCTATTGCAGCAATACCAGCATCAGTATTACCTTTAAACTGGCCTGATTTAATACCAGCTTTAATGCTGCTCATTACATCACCAATTGAAGGTAAACCTTGAATTGAAGATGAAAGCTGTGCAATTGCTAAAATACCGTCAGAAAGCTCTTCTTCGCCATCAACATCACTTAAATCTACAGCGCCGCCGTTAGATAAATCACCAATAATAGCTGAAAGTAAAAGTGCAGCGTCTTGACCCATTACTTGTACAACAGTATCTAAGCTTGCTTTAGCAATTGCGTCTTCATCTACACTTGAACCTGAGTCAAGAAGAAGAGCCGCCACTAACGATGTTAAGAAAGTAACATTAGCCTTATAAGAAGCTTCTACATTAAGATCGCCAGCTGCACCACTTACTCCAGATGTATCTGCTTCAACAGCTGGAACAAATTTAACAACTGAAAGCTCTAGGTCAGTTTTGTACCATTCGCCAAACTCAATCGCAGTATCGCCATCATTTACGTCATCTTCTTCTGGCGCTACATCGTAATCGCCACAACCTACGTAAGCATCACAACGTAAAAAGCTATCATCGCCTTCTGCAGACGTTTTAACAGTAATGTAAACTGGTCCAGTAAAGTCATCATCTAAGTAGATGCTGTAACGGCCGCTTTCATCAGTTAATACTTCAGGGTTAGCAGCAATTTTACTTGCTTCTACTGCAGCATCAGCAGCACTTTGTGATAGTGCTTCTTCAGAAAAAGACTCTGCTTCTGCTGAAGCAGCTGAGCGAAACGCAACAGGAACGCTTTGACCAGATGCATCTAAAGTCATTACAGTTACTACTGCACTTTTCATTGAACCTTTAACTGCTTTACCAGTAACTTCAATGTTGAACTGTGCATCACCTGTTGCAGTAAAAGATTCTACAGGTGTAACAGGAATGTTTCTGTCATTGTCCGAACCACATGCTGTTAAGCCTAATGTAAGTGCAACTGAAGCTGCAATAGGTGTAAATTTGATCGTACGCTTTACCATTTATTTCTCCTTGATAGCCTGGAATGAGTATCAGAAATTAGTTTAGTTGATAGTGGCTTGTGTAAGCTTTTATGTTTAAAAAGCATTAAAAAAGTACACAATCATAACCTTTGTTACCAGAACATTAAAAATACCATTAAGCTATATAGTTATGCTACATATTTATACGTTTTATAGAAGTATTTATCTTTATTCTATGAGCTACTTCTTTATCAGCATCTCTATTATTCAATAACCTATAGACACTCATAAAGAACCAGCACATATTGATACAATATATTCACTTTATTAAATGAATATTACATACAATCTAGTTTGTTAATTATATTCTTCAAGTAAATGCGATGGATGAGAGCTAAAAAAGAGGATAATTCGAAAAATTAATGAAAAAGGATTGTTTATAACGAATGTTAGTAGGTTTTACTTTAGCTAAGCAAACGTTTATAAAACTTGTTTACTTACCTAAAGTAAATGTTTAGTAATTACTGAGGGACTCTTACAACCCCTTCCATTAATACCCGTGCACTTCGGCTCATACTTGCTTTGGTAACTAGCCAGTTGCCAGCATTATTTTTAGCCTCAGCACCTACTTTTAGCGTGCCCGACGGATGACCAAAGTTAACTTCACTCAATGCGCCTCCACCAGCGGCTATATTTACGAGTGTGCCTTCGATTGCTGCAGCCGTGCCAATAGCAACAGCAGCTGTGCCCATCATGGCATGGTGCAGTTTACCCATCGACATAGCGCGTACTAATAAGTTAATGTTTGTAGCTTCAATAAGCTTTCCGCTAGACGCTTTGTAATCTAAAGGCGATGCAACAAACGCAACCTTTGGCGTATGTTGGCGAGCTTGCGCTTCACTAATGTTAGTAATTAAACCCATTTTAACAGCGCCATAAGCACGAATGGTTTCAAGCTTTTTAAGCGCTGCAACATCGTTATTTATATCGTCTTGCAGCTCTGTGCCGGTATAACCAATATCAGTGGCGTTAATAAATATGGTAGGAATACCTGCATTTATCATTGTTGCTTTTAAAGTACCAACACCTGGAACCTCTAAGTCATCAACTACGTTACCTGTTGGAAATAACGCGCCATCGCCATCAGCAGGGTCAATAAATTCAAGTTTTACTTCAGCTGCTGCAAATGTAACGCCATCGAGCTCAAAGTCGCCGGTTTCTTGAACTTCGCCATTTGTCATAGGGACATGCACTAATATGCTTTTTTTAATATTAGCCTGCCACACACGCACGATAGCAACACCGTTATTAGGTACTCTGCTTTTATCGACCAAACCATTACTAATGGCAAAAGCACCCACTGCTGACGTTAAGTTGCCGCAGTTACCGCTCCAATCTACAAAAGGTTTATCTATCGCCACTTGACCAAACAAGTAATCAACATCGTGGTCAGTTTGCTCACTTTTACTTAAGATTACGGTTTTACTGGTACTTGATGTAGCACCGCCCATGCCATCCGTTTGCTTAGCATACGGATCGGGGCTGCCAATAACGCGCAGTAATAAATTATCGCGCGCCTCGCCTGCTACTTGAGCAGGCTTTGGCAAGTCAGTTAAATTAAAAAACACACCTTTACTGGTGCCGCCACGCATATAGGTTGCAGGCACTTTAATTTGCGGTTTAAACATAATGCTTGCCCTTATGCAGATTGCGTTGCTTCTAAAAAGTCTTGTGCAAAGCGTTGTAACACACCACCAGCCGCGTAAATAGAAAGCTCTTCTTGCGTATCAATACGGCACTTCATAGGCACAGTGAGTACTTCACCATCTTTACGGGTAATACTTAAATTAACGGTGGCACCTGGTTTTAAATCGCCCGCTACATCGTACGTTTCACTGCCATCCAGCTTTAGAGTTTTACGCGTTGTGCCTGCTTTAAACTCAAGCGGTAAAACACCCATACCAATTAGGTTAGTACGGTGAATACGCTCAAAACCTTCAGCTGCTATTACTTCAACGCCTGCAAGTCTTACGCCTTTTGCAGCCCAATCGCGCGACGAACCTTGCCCGTAATCGGCACCAGCTACAATAATAAGCGGTTGCTTACGCTCCATGTAGGCTTCGATTGCTTCCCACATACGGGTATTAGTACCTTGTGGCTCTAACCGTGCGTAAGAACCTTGTTTAACTGCGCCGTTTTCGTCAAGTACCATTTCATTAAGTAGTTTTGGGTTTGCAAATGTTGCGCGCTGCGCTGTTAAATGATCGCCTCGGTGCGTTGCATACGAATTGTAATCTTCCTCTGGTACGTTCATTTTAGTTAGGTATTCGCCAGCGGCACTGCTTGCCATAATCGCGTTCGAAGGAGATAGGTGATCGGTTGTAATGTTGTCGCCAAGTACTGCAAGCGCACGCATACCGGTCATTGTGCGCTCACCCGCAAGTGCACCTTCCCAATAAGGAGGGCGACGAATATACGTACTTTCTGGGCGCCAGTTGTAAAGTGGGTCGTTATCTTCACCGTAATCTACGGTTAAATTAAACATCGGCTCGTACACTTTTCTAAACTGCTCTGGCTTAACGCTTTGCTTAATAACCGCATCAATCTCTTCGTCAGATGGCCATAAATCTTTAAGCGTAATATCGTTGCCTTGTTGATCTTGCCCTAGTATTCCTTTTTCAATATCAAAGCGAATAGTACCTGCAATGGCGTACGCAACAACTAAAGGAGGTGACGCTAAAAATGCTTGCTTAGCATAAGGGTGAATTCGTCCATCAAAGTTACGATTGCCCGAAAGCACCGCTGTAGTGTATAAATCGCGATCGATTACTTCTTTTTGAATAATAGGGTCAAGCGCCCCGCTCATACCATTACAGGTAGTACACGCAAAACCAACAATGCCAAAGCCAAGTTGCTCAAGCTCTGTTAATAGGTTTGCATCTTCAAGGTACGATTGCACCGCTTTTGAGCCCGGTGCTAATGAGGTTTTAACCCAAGGTTTGCGCATTAAACCCTTAGCATTTGCGTTACGGGCAAGGAGTGCAGCGGCAATTACATTACGTGGGTTACTGGTATTGGTACAACTAGTAATCGCGGCAATAATACATGCGCCGTCTGGCATTAAGCCTTCTTCATTTTCAACAACACCCGAAATACCTTCTTTAGCTAAATCGCTTGTTGATACTCGGCGGTGTGGATTAGATGGACCTGCAATATTGCGCCCCACGCTTGATAAATCAAACTTAAGTACACGCTCATACTTTGCGGTTTTTAAGCTATCGCTCCAAAGGCCTGCTGTTTTTGCGTAGTTTTCTACAAGGGCAATTTGTTCTTCTTCGCGACCTGTTAAACGCAAGTAATCTATTGTTTTATCATCGATATAAAACATGGCTGCAGTTGCGCCAAATTCAGGTGTCATGTTTGAAATGGTTGCTCTGTCGCCAAGTGTAAGCGCGTCGGCACCTTCACCGTAAAACTCTAAATAAGTAGATACAACACGTTGCTCACGTAAAAATTCAGTAATGGCCAACACAATATCGGTTGCGGTAATACCTGGTTGGCGCTTACCTGTTAGCTCAACACCGACAATATCGGGCAAGCGAATATAAGAAGCACGGCCCAGCATTACGCTTTCAGCTTCAAGCCCACCTACGCCCACGGCAATAACGCCCAGTGCATCAACATGTGGTGTGTGGCTGTCGGTACCAACTAAAGTATCTGGAAATGCAATGCCATCTCGGTTTTGAATAACCGGCGACATTTTTTCAAGATTAATTTGATGCATAATGCCGTTACCCGGTGGAATAACGTCAATATTTTTAAAGGCAGTTTTTGTCCAATTTATAAAGTGAAAACGGTCGTCATTTCGTCTGTCTTCAATGGCGCGATTTTTTTCAAATGCGTCAGGATCAAAACCGGCATGCTCTACCGCTAACGAATGATCAACTATTAACTGCGTAGGAACTACCGGATTCACTTTTGCCGGATCGCCGCCTTTAGCTGCAATTGCATCACGAAGCCCTGCTAAATCAACAAGTGCCGTTTGGCCTAAAATATCGTGGCATACTACGCGCGCCGGATACCAAGGGAAATCTAAATCTTGCTTGCGCTCAATTAGCTGATTAAGTGCATCGGTTAACATGGCAGGGTCGCATCGGCGTACTAGGTTTTCGGCAAATACACGTGATGAATAAGGTAGCGTGGCGTATGCACCTGGCTTAATTGCATCTACGGCTTCTTGGGTATCGTAGTAGTCGACATTTGAGCCCGGTAAGGGTTTACGGTATTGGGTGTTATTAATTATGGTCATGGTAAGGGTTCGCTAATTTGGTGACGGTGTTTGCTCACAGCTAGCGTGTTTAATGAAAAGTTTGAGAAAAACTGCTCGCTAGTGGCTATGTGCAATAAAAAAGTGAGCACATACGTGCTCACCCATTTTTTAACGTGACTCTATTGGTGTGTAACTACGTGCATCAGGCCCTGTGTAATCGGCACTTGGGCGAATAATACGGTTGTTAGCGCGTTGCTCTTTTACATGCGCAGTCCAACCCGTAACACGGCTCATTACAAATATTGGCGTAAATAACTTAGTCGGAATATCCATAAAGTGATAAGCAGATGCATGGAAAAAATCGGCATTACAAAACAATTTTTTCTCTCGCCACATAATCTCTTCACAACGAACAGATACAGGGTAAAGTACTGTGTCGCCAACTTCATCAGCTAGCTTTTCAGACCACTTTTTAATAATTACATTACGTGGGTCCGATTCGCGATAAATCGCATGGCCAAAGCCCATAATTTTGTCTTTACGTTCAAGCATACCCATAACTTCTTGCTCGGCATGCTCTGCGCTTGTAAAACCTTGAATCATATCCATAGCTGCTTCGTTAGCACCACCATGAAGTGGGCCACGCAACGTACCAATCGCGCCAGTTACACAAGAATGAATATCAGAGAGCGTTGACGCACACACACGACCCGTAAAGGTAGAGGCGTTAAACTCGTGCTCTGCGTATAAAATTAGTGATACGTTCATCACTTGTGCAAATAACTCGCTTGGGGCTTTATCGTGTAATAGCGTTAAAAAGTGTGCACCGACAGAGTCATCGTCTGTTTGTGTCTCAATGCGTACACCATCGTGTGTAAAGCGGTACCAGTAACAAATAATACTTGGGAACACAGCTACCATACGGTCGATTGCATCATTAGCTTGGCTAAAATCAAGCTCCGTTTCAAGGTTACCCAACATTGAGCAGCCTGTGCGCATTACATCCATTGGATGCGCGTCTTTTGGGATATTTTCAAGCACGGTTTTAAGCGCATCTGGTAAGCCGCGTAAGCTTTTAAGTTTAGCTTTATACTCAGCCAATTCGCTTGTTGTAGGTAACTCACCGCGTGAAAGTAAAAAAGACACTTCTTCAAACTGCGCTTTTTCGGCAAGTTCGCTAATATCGTAACCACAATATGTTAAACCAGAACCACTTTGCCCTACAGTACACAATGCTGTTTGACCAGCCACTTGTCCGCGTAAACCCGCGCCGCCTAATGCTTTATCTACCATGATTTTCTCCTATCTTAAATTTGTGTGTGATTTTATTATTTGTCAGATTTTGATGAAAAAAGTGTGTCGAGTGTGTTCTCGTACGTGTGGTAATCTAAAAAGTCGTAAAGCTCTGAACGCGTTTGCATATTTTCAATTTGGCTTTGTTGCGAGCCTTCATTTAAAATTGCTGAATACACGTTGAGTGCTGCTTTGTTCATGGCTCTAAATGCACTTAGTGGGTAAAGCACCATTTCAACACCTACGTCACTTAACTGCTCTTTAGTGTAGATAGGTGTTTGGCCAAACTCAGTAATGTTTGCCAAAATTGGAACATTAATTGCTTTTGCAAATGCTTGGTAATCAGCAAGGTCGTGTACGGCTTCAGCAAAAATAGCGTCAGCGCCAGCTTCAACACAGGCAGCTGCACGGTCAATAGCGGCATTTAAACCTTCTTTTTGAAATGCATCGGTACGCGCCATAATGTAAAAATCGCTATCGGTTTTTGCATCAACCGCCGCTTTAATACGGTCAACCATTTCACCTTGGCTTACAATTTCTTTATTAGGCCGATGGCCACAGCGCTTTTGCGCTACTTGGTCTTCTATATGAAAACCCGCTGCACCAGCTTTAGTCATTTCTTTTACTGTGCGTGCAATATTAAACGCGCCACCCCAACCGGTGTCAGCATCCACAAGTAGTGGTAAATCGCTAGCACCTGTAATACGGCGAATATCTTCAAGCACGTTATCAAGGCTTGTCATACCTAAATCAGGCATACCAAAAGAGGCGTTTGCAACACCGGCACCTGAGAGGTAAATAGCTTGATGGCCCATCTTTTCTGCCATCATCGCTGTGTATGCGTTAATAGTGCCTACAACTTGTAACGGGCGGTTATTGGCAATAGCCTGTTTAAATTTCAATCCTGCTGACATTACTTTCTCCTCACTTTGAACGGTTGCTACGTGGAGTAACTTATTTTTTAATCTGTAATTATGACTGTTTAACTGCTCTGCTTAACTTTTAGCTTTTAGCTTTTAGCAGCTTATACATTTTGCTTAACTAATAAGTCGAATTTGGTTTGAATATTTGCTTGCGATGCGCTTATGTGGCGCTTCATTAGCATTTCGGCCAGTTCGCCGTCATGGTTTTCTATCGCGTTAATAATAGCTAAGTGCTCATCAAACGCTTTAGATACACGCGGCCCCACCATACCCATTTGCACACGGTACATGCGTATTAGTTGATAGAGCTCATTACACAACAAATGAATTAAATGCGCGTTTTTACTGCCTTGAATAATACGGTAATGAAAATCTAAATCGCCAGCCTCTTGATAATAAGACTCGCCCTCTTTAACACGCTGTGTTTGTAGGTGCTGATTAAGTAATTGCTTTAAGCCTTTTACTTCTTCGGGTTCCATATTGTCGGCAGCCAACCTACATGCCAAGCCTTCAAGTGAGCTGCGAACTTGATAAACTTCAATCAAACGCTCAGCGGTAAGGGCAACTACTCGGCAACCTACGTTAGCTTTACGCTCAACAAGGTAGCAACTCTCTAAGCGATTTAACGCTTCTCTAAGCGTTGCACGGCTTACGCCATAACGTTTTGCAAGTTCTGGCTCTGATATTTTACTACCTTGAACTATACTGCCTTCAACAATCTCACGGCGCATATCTACAAATACTTGATCTGATGCGGTAGTTATAGGCGCTTCGTTTAAAAATGTGTGTGTCATAAGTTATTTTTTAGATTGTCGACAATTCATGTGATCACTATGTGCTTATTAAAAAAACATGTCAACCCTTAAACCTATCTAAATGGCTAAAAAGCACTCCAATTGTCGACACTATTAATCTAAAGTCGTATATAACTGGTTTTAAAATAAGCTGTCGCAGTAAAGTGTCGACATAAATTCAAAGTAGTTAATATGGTTTTAGCACTGAAAACACCTTATATAAATGTTATTATCGCGCTTTATTTTTATAGTATGAGCTAACGCGTGAACGCCAACACTTTTATTCCTGAGCACTTTATTGATGACGTAAAAACCTATTTACCAGCGCATCTAAACTTAGATGACTTTTTAAATGCGTGTCGCAGGCCGCTCAGAAAATCTATCCGCGTTAATACATTAAAAATTAGCATTGAAGAATTTGTAAAACGTGCCACTAAAAAAAATTGGCTACTAACCCCAATCCCATGGTGCAGCGAAGGTTTTTGGTTAGAACGCCCAAGCGATGAAGAGCAAAACCTAGCCCTAGGTAATACCGACTTACATCTAAGCGGTGCTATGTACGTACAAGAAGCAAGTTCAATGTTGCCCCCTATGGCATTAAAGCAAAGCATTGAACTCGCAGACTCTCAAAATAATTATGTGCTTGATATGGCATCTGCGCCGGGTTCTAAAACATCGCAACTGGCTGCACTTATGAATAACCAAGGTGTATTAGTTGCTAACGAGCTTTCGTCTTCACGTTTAAAAGTACTTAGCGCCACACTTAAACGTATGGGGGTTGGTAACTGTGCGCTCTCGCACTTTGATGGCGTTATATTTGGCAACTACATGTTTGAATGTTTTGATAGCATATTGTTAGATGCACCCTGCTCTGGCGAAGGCACAGTACGTAAAGACGCCGATGCACTCAAAAATTGGTCAATAGAATCAAACATACAAATAGCCCAAGTACAAAAAGACTTAATTAAAAGCGCTTTTTACGCATTAAAGCCAGGTGGTACCTTAGTGTATTCAACCTGCACACTTACCCCGCTCGAAAACCAACAAGTGTGCGATTATTTACTCAGTGAATTTGGCGACTATATTGCGCCTGAATCACTAAGTGATTTATTTGAAGGTGCAAGCAAAGCCATCACAAATGAAGGCTATTTACATGTATGGCCGCAAACATTCGATAGCGAAGGCTTTTTTATTGCTAAATTTAAAAAGCACGCAAGTTGCGATAACCCAAATCAAACTGTTAAAAAAGGCGCATTCCCGTTTAACGAGTTTGATAAAAAGCAAAGTGCCGCGTTTATGCAATCGCTTAAAAAACACTTTGGGATAACTACCCTGCCAGGCAACTTAATGCAGCGCGACAAAGAACTGTGGTTATTTCCTGAGGGGTTTGAAGCCGTACAAAATAAAATTAAATATGCTCGTTTAGGTATTCAGATTGGCGTTATTCATAAAAATGGCGTGAGACTAACGCACGAATTTGCAACCGTATTTGGCAATGAGTGTAAAACTAATATTTACGCGTTAAATAACGAGCAAGCAAATGATTATTTTCAAGGGAAAGATATTCGCTTAGCTGAGGCAACCCAAACAATAGGTGAAGTAGTATTAACATTGTGTGGTTGCCCTATCGGGCTCGGGAAATGGCAAAAAAATAAGATCAAAAATTCATTACCACGAGATCTAGTGCAAAATACGCAGTTAATAAGCTGGGGTTAAACTAATTTTATCTTTGCTTCTTATGCATCGGTTATATAATACATATACAAAAGGATTTTAAGGATTAACATGAATAAAAGATTTGAAGCTTTAGATGCGTTTAGAGGAATATGTGCAATATCTGTAGTTATATTTCATATGCATTTTATTGACTCTATAACTGAGTTAAGTTTTTTTAGAGGCAGTGCTATATTTGTAGAGTTTTTCTTTATATTAAGTGGATTTGTTCTAGCCCATGGATATGGCTCTCGCGAAGGACTTAAATTTAAAACATTCATAAAAGCACGCTTCTTTCGCATTTACCCCCTTCACCTGTTTATGCTAATTGTGTTCTTAGCCTTGGAAGGAGGAAAATTATTGGCTTATGAGTTTGGTGGGCTTTCATTTAACAGTTTACCGTTCACTAATGACTTTGCACCAAATGAAATAATACCTAACTTATTATTAATCCAATCATGGTCCTCATACACTAACCCACTGAGCTTTAACTACCCATCATGGAGTATTAGCATTGAATTTTATATGTATTCGTTATTATTTTGTTCAATTGTTTTTTTTAAGAAACAAAAAAAATCTGTATGGCTTTTAGTTTCAGTAATTGCTTTTATTCTTTTATATCTCAAATCCGACTTTTTAGTAGAAAGCGTATTAAAAGGTCTTTCTTGCTTTTTTGGTGGTGCATTCACTTACGTGATTTATAAAAAACTATCTCATTTAAAACCATCATTTTTAATTGCGACTCTCATAGAAACTTCACTATTAATTTTAATCGTGCTGGTGGTGAACAATAAATTCGAATATAAACCTTTGGCCGCCCCGCTACTGTTCTTCGCAACCGTTTTATTTTTTGCATTTGAAGTTGGGCTTTGTTCAAGAATTCTAAAACTAAGGTTTTTTCAGTTCACTGGCAAGCTTTCTTATTCTATATATATGACCCATGCTGCAATATTATTTTGCGTGACTTCTCTTGGAATAATACTTGAAAAGATACTTAGTCAAGAGATAGCACCAATGATTGAAACACAAAGATACTTAAATTTTGGGGGAGCTATAGTTAATAATATCTCTATATTTATAACATTAATTACAATCATTTTTATATCACACATGACATATAACTATATTGAACTTAAAGGCTTGTCTTTAAACAAAAAACGATGGTAATAATTACATAATAAACATTATGATTCAGCCATTTATCATTAATAATAAATAAATGTTTTTTATAGTGAGCATAACTAAACTACTTAGCTATACTTTAAGAACTTTCTTCTCCCTTGTAGAACCAAGAAAGTGTTTTAGTTAACGCTAGGCTCAATTTAGAGTCAATTTATAGCCCAGAGTTTCACTTGATTACTCTGGGCACTTTTTTGCCTATGCAAATTTAATAGGTAATAAGGTGCGCTTTTAGAGAAGTGATAAGTCAGTCGTTGAATGGCTTACTTGGTGTCTGCTCATTTATCCCTCATTCACTTCTCTTTGTGCAATTGGTTTATCACATTTAACTTTAACGTGATTAAGCTCAGCGATCACAAGTAAGCACAAAACTCTTGTAGGGATACAATACGAGCTGCTTGCTGCCGTTTAAAGCAACGCTTTTACCAATAAAACAAGTATTCACAAAGAGGTTATGAGGCGCTGCGCTTTTAGAGAAGTGATAAATCAATTCGTAAATAGGTTACTTGGTGTCTTCTCATTAACTCCTCATTCCCTTCTCTTTGTGCAATTGGTTTTTCAGATTTAACTTTAACGTGACCCGCTTCACGATTATAAGTAAGCAGCACGTCTTGTAGGGATACAATACGAGCTGCTTGCTGCCGTTTAAAGCAACGCTTTTACCAATAAAACAAGTATTCACAAAGAGGTTTTGAGACGCTGCGCTTTTAGAGAAGTGATAAATCAGTTAGTTGAGTAGATCACTTGGTGTCTTCTCATTTACTCCTCATTCTCTTCTCTTTGTGCAATTGGTTTTTAACATTTCGCTTTAACGTAAACAGGCTAAACACTTTCAAAACCAACCTAATTACAATGTTTTTTAAAGATCCACCTTCTTCTAACAGCTTCAAAGTTGGCGCCAAATTTAAGCGATAAACATAAAATAGGCAAAGCATCAACTTGCTTAGCCACATCAAAAACTTGATAAAATTTATAACCATATTTAACGGCTAAATTTAGTTCAGCAACATATAAAGCTTTATATTTAGGTGGAAGTTGCTGCCAGTTCATTAGCGCTATTTGAATAATACCAAGCTGCACATCAAGCTTGTATGGGCCGAATTTTTTAGCCTGCTGAATATACTCGTATACGCGCTCTGTCGGCCCTTCTTGATAACTAACTACTTGTGCCAGTGCAATCCACGTTTCTGACCATGTTTGCCTTAACTCTAATGACTTTAATAGATCTTTTTCTGCTTGTTGATAAACCAAATGCTTATTGTTATTTGTCTCGCTAGTTACAGCTAGATTGAGCATTTTTAAATAAGCACTTAACTGCCAGTAATGAGGCTGTGAAGGGTCTTGGCTTGTTGCATATGTAATTGCCCTATTTGCAAGCTCTAGCTCTTCAGGAGTAATTGTGCTTTCAGGCTGCTTTAAAATATTGAGTGCATTAAAATACCATGTATTTGCACGCATACTTTGTAAGCTTTGATAACCTATTACTAATGTAATAACTGCAAGTATGGCAATTTGTGCGAGGCGGTTTGTATTTATATTACTCATTAAACAACGACTCAGTTAAACGCTTAGGGTTAGTAAAAAACAAATCATGTGCATCATTTTTGCCTATCAACTCGCTCACTATTTGCTTAGCTTTACTCAAAATAGGCGGCCTACGCTTAACTGAATGGGCATCAGATGCAATATAAGTTACTAAACCCTTTTTTAGCATATCTATACTAATATTTTTTGCAGTTTCGCCCCATGCACCTTCAATGCTTGAAGCCGTTAATTGAAACTCACAACCTAATTGCTTTAAGCGATCAATATAAAAAAGATTTGCTTGAATATCGCGATTACGCTCAGGGTGAGGAATAATTACTTTTATATTTTGTTTAGCTAGCCAATTTATAAACTTATCGTAACCTTGCGGTACATGCGAGTGCGGGAGTTCTAATAATAAATAATTTACTGAATTAAGTGTACCAATAAACGGGAGTTTATTACTAAGCACTAAACTCATTAGCTCTACATCAAGCCTAACTTCAGCGGCCACAGCTAGTTTAATACCAATATTATTTACTAATGTCTGTGCTTTTAAATTAGCAAGCTCGCTATACAATTGCGAGGCCGAGTTATTAAATCGCCCAATATGTATATGTGGCGTGGCAACCATATGAGTTATTCCATCATTTTGCGCAATAGTTAATAGTGCTAAAGATTCATTTAAATCTTTAGCACCATCATCAATTCCTGGCAAAATATGGGAATGAATATCAATCATAGATTTGCATTTAACTATGCATTAGGTTGTTCAGGTTTTTGCGAGTAATCATAATAATCGTAATAACCATGGCTATGCTCGTCTTTACTTTTACTCATATCTACTTGGTTAAGCACAATACCTGCAACATGAGCTTTAGATTCAAACAAGCGCTCAATACCCGCTTTAATAGGTTTAATTCGCGTAATATCCGACTTAACAACATAAATTACCGAGTCTGTACTTTGCGCAACAACTAACGCATCACTCACGGCTTGTGTTGGCGGTGTATCTATAATTATGTGGTCATATTGAGCTTTCAAGCCATCAATTACTTCACTAAAGCGCGAGTTAGATAAAAGCTCTAACGGGTTACTAGGAATTTGGCCGCTAGGCATAATAGTTACGCCTGACTGCACATCAACATGTATACACTCACTTAACTGTTCTGTGCCTACAATTAAATTACTTAACCCTGGGTGAAATACTGGTATATCAAAGCGCTTTGCAATACTTGGTTTACGTAAATCTGCATCAATTAATAATACTTTACCCATTTGTGCAAGCGACATAGCTAAATTAGCTGAGGTCGTTGTTTTACCTTCACCTGGAGCACTTGATGTAACAGCGATTACTTTATGGTCACGCTCTAACTGAGTTAATAACAAGCTAGTTCTGAACGTACGTACTGATTCAGCAAAACGCCTATAATTATCATCAAGATAGGCGTGAATCGGAAAAACACTCTTCTTAGGCATTGGTACATGTGGTAATAAACCAATCATACGCTGGGCAAGCTTACTTTCAACGTCATTTTTGGTTTTAACAGTGTCGTTAAGGGCGTCAAATATAAAGCTCATTACTACTGCAAAACCAAAACTTGCCACAAAAGCTAAAATAACAATAAGCTTTTTATTCGGCTTCGCTGGTTTGTTTGGAGCATAGGCACGATCCGTAAAGCGTGCAGCCGCCGAGCTAAAATCGCTTGTTACTTCGGTCTCTTTTGAGCGAGATAAAAACGTATTAAAAATATTTCGATTAGTCTCAACTTCGCGTTTTAGTTGGTTATATTGGGTTTCTTTACGAGTAATATCTTGATATTCAGCACGAATTTTAACTAGGTCACGCTCAAGCGCACTTACAGTGCGTGTTATACGGTTTAGCTCTTTTTCAATGCCAGTAATAAGACCCTTAATTTGCTTATTTAAATTATTTTTTACAGTAGCAAGCTCAGCTTTAGCTGAGATAATTTTCGGGTGTTTAGGCCCATACACTTCACCTAAGTCACTTAATTTGCGTTCTACTATAACGACTTCACGCTTTACGTTTTGTATAACTTGGTGTGATGTAATTTCAGGCATGCTACCTAAAAGTTCTATATTATTGTTACCGTACTCACTAATAACTCGATTAATGCTTTCAAGGTTGTTTTTTTCGTTACGTGCAACAATTAACTGCTGCGATATCTGTTCAAGCTCCTGCGTAGCAAGCCCTGCTATACCTTCAATATCTACTAGCTTTTGCTGTTCTCGGTAAGCTTGCAGGCGCACTTCTGAGTCATCAAGCTGAATTCGCAATTGCGATAAGCGTGTATTTAGCCAACTAGATGCTTGTTGAGTAATACCCATTTTTGCGCGCATTTGGCTATTAATATAAACCTCACCAACTGTGTTAGCTACAAGTGCAGCTAACTTAGGATCGCTTGATTCAAAACTAACCATAACTAACTGTGTATTACGAATAGGCGAGACTGATAGACGAGATTTAAAAGCGCCTAACAAGCCAAGCATTTCACGATCGGCTTGATCCTCAGGTGAATATACAGTTTTTTCTTTTTTATTTAAAAAAGGGAGTTGCTCTTTTATAGCTGTTTTCAGTTCACCTAAAACAGATGGTTTCCCAATGAAGTCTGGATGTGCTTTTAAATTAAGTTTGGTAATTACCTCACGGGCAATACTGTCAGACTTCATTACTTCAAACTGAGTAAGGTAATACTCCTTTTTAGTAGAGTCTAAACCATATATTTCTTGAAAGCTTACAGCCTTAGTTTGCTCTGCCTCAATAAGTAAAGTAGCCGTTGCAATATATTTAGGTGCTAAGGTTAAAGCAACCATAATAGTTAGTAATGTAACAACGATCGAAAAACCCAAAATACGCCATTTGGCGCGTTTAATTACATTAATATATGCACTTAAATCAATAATGTCTTCATTATTGGTTAGAGTTTCATTTATTTGGTTCATTAATTACTGCCTTGTAAACTGCTTAAAACAAGCGTTGTTCTATTTTTATGGTATCGCCCGCTGCAATCTGGCTATTTAAATTACCTTTTTGTTGCTGCTGTTTAGTTTGCTCTTTAAAAATATAAATTTTATCTACCGAGGCACGCTCAGTTAATCCCCCCGCTAGTGCAATAGCTTGGTTAACTGTCATAGCAGGCTGATAAGAATAAGCACCAGGGTTTTTTACTTCACCGTGAATATAAAAAGGACGGTATTCAATAACCTGAACGTATACGTTGGGGTTTATAAGATAATCAGGTTGTAGGCCTTGTATTATAACTTGTTCAACCTCTGAAATATTAAGCCCAGCTAGTTTAACTTTACCTAAAAATGGGTAATTAACCTCACCACTATTACCTAAAAGTGCAGTAACCTCTAAATCAGGTTGGCCAAACACTTTTATTTCAACCTTATCGCCAGCACCTAAAATATAACTTTGTGCTGTTTGAGCAAAGCAAACGCTGCTTAAAACTAGCAGCGTTAAACTAAAAATAAACTTCATTAATTAGCCTTTAAAGCAAATGTAAAATTAACACCTACAATAACACGATCAAACTCTATTGCGCTTTGAGTAGAATCTTTATCAATAAAATCGACGTAAGTAGAAACCATACCAAAATTACTAGCAACGTAGTTTAAACCTAAACGAGCACTTTTAGATTTATCTTTACGGCCTACATCTCCAGTGTATTGTTCGTTAGTGTAATTAATACCAGCAAGTGAGCTTAAATAGTCACTCCAGTTGTGAGTCCAATTAACACCATATGTACTTTCTTTAATGTAATCCCCCTGGACTAAAGGATCTTTAGCCGCGCGGCTAGTTGTAAATTGCACGGTAGAATAACTAAGTGGTTGCCAGTTAACTCCTGCTTCCCAGCTTAAACCGCTAAAATTCTGGCGCTCATTAGCGCTAAAGTCTTTATTTTGATAACCTAATTTAAATGAGCCAGATGTAACCGCTGTTGCCTCCCACTCCATACCAAGTAGTATTTTCACATCATCACTATTACGTGAAATACCATTAGTTTGTAAAAAATCGTAACGGTAGTTTTCTTGCTTAACTTCTAAAAATGTACGAGTAGATGCTTGGGTGTTATAGTAACCAGTTACACTAATTAACGATTTATCGTAATCACGATATTGCGATACTTCTCTAAAATTTTGATATTTTTTACTAAAAAAACCAGCTTTTAAAGCAACTTGAGCTTTTGAGCTTTGTGCACCGTATTCGTAGCGCACTAAAACATTTTGTTGCTGATATTTTACAAGCTCATTTACTGCATCACCTAAGCCTTCGGTTAAACCGCTACCACGCGGCTCGTATAACCAATCTGCATCACCGTTAATATCTAAACGATGTTGACTAGTAAATTCTTTATGTACACCAGCACCAATATTAATTTGGGTAAAATTGTCAGCACTATCTTTATTATGTAAAGAGCTGCTCGTACCTAAATCAAGTTTGTAACTGTCAGGGCCATCTTCAATAACGGCTTTTATATTAGGCTTAATAGTCCAAATTAAACGCGACTCTTTGTTTCCAGGTGTGGTAAAAAAGTTATTATTACTACTAATGCCTGTTTGTAAGGTAGGTGTAATTTCGGCGCCATCCTTAGTCATAACGCTACCTGGCTTTAAATTTGCAGCTACGGGAGCTGCAAACCCAACACTTAACATAGCAAAAATAGGGGCTAGTGTTTTAGTATGCATTTGCATTCTTAAATCCTTTAAAAATTGTCATAAAAATAATTTTTATATCAAACCATAACGACCAGTGTTTAATATAATGTAAATCAAATTCTACACGTTTTTCCATTTTATCAAGAGTGTCGGTTTCGCCGCGCCAGCCGTTAATTTGCGCCCAACCTGTAATTCCTGGCTTAGCTTTATGGCGTAACATGTAAAACTCTACCTTTTTACGGTACTCCTCATTATGGGCTACAGCGTGCGGGCGTGGACCTACAATAGACATATCGCCTTTTAAAACATTTATAAACTGCGGTAACTCATCAAGGCTTGTGCGGCGTAAAAAACCACCCAGTGGTGTAATGCGCGCATCATTTTTTTTGGCTTGTGTAACCACTGCACTGTTTTCGGTAACAGTCATTGAGCGAAATTTCCAAACCTTAATTTTTCGCCCATCTAATCCGTACCTATCTTGTTTAAAAATCACAGGGCCTTTAGAGGTGAATTTAACAGCAAATGCAATTGCAATAAGAATAGGCGATATCATCATTAAAATAATAAAGGCTACTATTATATCTTCAGTACGCTTTATAAACTCACGCGCGCCTATAAATGGCGATTCAAATACACTTAAAGTATCAAGCTCACCCACATGCTCAATACGGGCATGTATTAAATTAGACATTAAAAAATCAGGTATAATATGTACATCAACAGTGGTGTCACCAAGCTGCACTAATATATCAGCTATACGTTTATCTGCCTTCATAGGGAGTGCAATATATAAAACGCCTATCTCCCCGTTTCGAGCAGCATTTACAGCATCTTGAACTTTACCGGCAACATCATGTTTTGTTGAATTTTCAAATAAACGCTCGGGCTTACGGTCATCATAAAAGCCTAAAAACTTAAAACCTAATTCATCATTTTTATTAATTTCATTATATAAATGTACTGCAGATTCTGTAGCGCCAACAATTGCAACATTGCGTAAATTTATTCCTAACTTTCTTCTGTTTCGTTTAAATAAATAGGTAACTACCCTCCAGCTATACATGAAGGCAAAACTTAGTAAAAACCATAAACCTAAACCAATACGAGAAAGCTCATCAGTAAATTTAAAAGCGAATGACACAAAAAATAAAACAGCAAACGCGGCGAATAAAGAGCCCCAAGCACATAGGACCATGGTTCTAAACTTACCTGCACGCCAAGAGCGATAAGCGGAGAATATTTCCGCACAATACAAAAAACTTAAAGCAACGGTTAAAACTGCAACCATGTAAGTGGGTGTAAGCTCAAAGCTATAAAATAAAGCAGAACATTGAAAGGCTATAAACAATGCAAAAATATCGAATAAACGGTAAAAATTAGCATCAGACGAACCTGTAGGCTTAAACGTCCTTGAAGATGTCATACTATGTATCCCTATAGATATCTTAATGAGTGAATTAAGCTCCACAAAACTGTAGTTAAATATTACAGCATCGTATTGGAGTATACAATAATAGGTTAAGGAATATATGCAATAATACTAAGTAGAAAAGCATCATTAATCAAATGACAGAAACCAATTTAAACAAAATAAACATTTATTAACAAAGTAAACATTTCCACTCCCCACCCACCTTCATTCTCGTCAAAGCTACAACCATTTTTGACCTAAATACGACACAGACTTAGGTAAAATAAATAGAGGTCTGATAAAGGGCTTAAACGTAATAATGAAGATTAAACATACAAATATTGGGATTGTTATGGAAAGTAAAAAATGGGTAACATAGCCAAAACTTTCCAAACTATAATAGTTAAAAAATAAAGCTATGAAAAACTGGTGTAAAATAAAAAATTCAAGGGAATTATTGCCAATATTAACGAACAAATGATTTACAAACCCTATTTTAGAAACAAATACCACAAAGCCTACAAAAAACAAAGTCATCGGAATATACTTAACAAGCAAAACTAAGTACCCCACCGCACCTATTATATTATCTTTGGAAGCAAGCATAAAAAGTAAAGATAAGGCCATAACAACCACAACTACTTTTTGGTTATCTAACATCTCTACTATAAAAGTCTTAAATAAAAACCCAGCCACAAAAAAAGGTATTCCTTGATAAGCAAGATTATAAAAAAGCATATTACTTATTTCAAATTCAAAACTATATAAGTCTAAGAATAGATGAATAGCAAAGGATGTTAATAGAGTAAAAACTAACTGTACAGGTAAGGAAAATCGACTAATAACGACAGCATAAGCACTTAATGCAAGTAAAGCATAAACAAACCAAAGATTACCAAAAGGTACTGGAAAGATATACCCTCGAGGAAAAGATGGGTAATTACTCCAAGGGTACAAATTAAAACCAATTATTTCAAAAGTTAATGAAATAACTGTCCATAATATTATCACCCACAACATGAGCGGCAATCTCTTAGTTAAAAACCACTTAGATTTGCTACCTGTTATAGATGCCATAACTAGGCCAGCTGCTAAAAAAAAAGCCGGTATCCTTGCAAAACTAAGTATATAGTTAACTTTGTCTACTAAGGTAAAAACAATATGTGTTGAAGAACCGTACAATGCGGTAAATGACAGCAACGCATGATGAAAAGCAACCAATAAAACAGTAATTCCTTTTAAAGCATCAACCCAAATTATTCTTTTTTTAAATGTAACTTCCATTGTAACATTCCTAATTAGTATAAACTTATTGCATATTTTAACTCACAGTTTAATTTAAAAAACTATCGTATTTAAACTGTATAACGAGAGTATAAAGCCATGGGAAGTCCACTATTCGCTATAAAATATAATAGCAACACTACAAACTATTTTAAATGTATAGTATTCTCATTGATAACTTTTTAATGCTGGTTAAAATTAATTGAACCTCGAGCGCATCCCTTTCACTTCACCTTTTAAATAAACATTAAATTTACACAATAGATAAAAAAACAAAAATATAAAAAAGAATCGGACAGGCGTAAAGCTAAAGTTTTGATAAATGATATACAAAAAGCTGTTTCCATAACAGAAAAGGATTAAAGATGACTTACTCAAAGTAAGAAAAGGCTGAAAATACCGTTTAGCCATATACTTAGCAGTAAAAAGCGAAAGCTCAATTATTAATATTGATGTGATGCTTCCATATATAAAATATTCTAAAAAATTTTTGTTTCGTAACTCCATAGTGGCAAGCTCTTTTAAGCTTACCGGTAAATAAAAGAATAAGGACAATAGAAATACAAATATTGCGAGAATGTGAGAGTTAGATCCAAACAAACTATCACCATTAAAGTTCTTTGCTAATAAAATACCAATGAAGACAAAGAAAAGTGAATGCAATACAGAAGGACCAGCAATTACATCACTACCGCCATATAGCATTGCTGAGATATATTCTCCGTATGGTAGAAAGCTCAAACTAGGTAATAATCCATAAAAAGTTAATATATGAGGAGTTAAAATAATGAATGCCAACAAGATATAACGCTCGGACCTCAAAAGCATTAATAAATAGGGAGATACAAATAAAACTACCGCATAAAACTTCAATATATCCGTAAAGGGAGTCCCACTAAGCAGAAGCCCTAATCTGAAAAAATATAATAAACTGAAATCACTGAAAAAGACCCATACTGCACATGAGAATAAATAATACAAATAGCATTTTAAAGCTTTCTCCCACAACTTACCTCTGACAAATTTAAACCCTTTCCTATCTATTTTTGCGAAATATGAAAAGTACAAAAAAAAGCCTAAAACAACAATAAATAGAGGTGTAGCACTTCGAAATAGTAGATTTATTTCCATAATTGGATAAAAGTTAAGACTAGTAAATGTATGCGACGTCATTGCGAGGAAAATCGCAATACCTCTAGCTAAATCTATACCAAAAATCCTTTTTTGATTTTTTACTTCACTCATCGTTAGCTCAAACCCTTAGTACTATCGAAATAACAAAAAACAATAAAATTACTTAAAAAAGTAAAATACAATAAAAACAAAGATCAACTGATATTAGATAACGTATAAACTAGATATAAATTTTTAAAGAGAATTAACATAGTATGCGTTCATCAAAAACTTCCACTTCCCTGCATTCACTTTTCTAACCTCAAAATGGTACGAAGTAAACTTCAATTTAAAAAGTAAGTCATCTGCCATCAAATTGGAAGGATACAATTAAAAACTTTGAATTCACTTCCAAAACAATAGCCTTTGCTTAAGTGTGAGCATAAGCAATAAAGCACTTGATATATTACTAACCATGTTAAGAGCTGCAGACAATTCTAAGTCAGATAAATGATATTCCCTGATAAACTTTTTATCGAAGTTCAATAATTTATCAATATGTTCTATTTCTAATTTACTTGAAATTGACCCGTCTCGTACAGTGTAAACATAGCCGGCCTCATTAAGGACCTCTGCATTTGCCCCCTTGCTAAACAGCTTGCTAAAAAATAATAATCTTCGCCAATTTTTACTTCTGGCCAGTATTTAACCCCATGATTTTTAACAAACTCATTTTTGAATAGAGGTTTAATGTAACCTGTCGATTTCACTTTGGTGAAGACTAAATTAGTTTTTATAAGAAAAGATAAATTTAATTTACCTAATGGTAGTTCAGTGCTCGAGTAAAAAGGACCTGAAATAGCACCATCACTGCTTAATTCACAAAAGTTGTCGATTAAAACATCTGCTCCAGTGGACGCCTTGCTTAGCATGTTTTTCAATCTGTTTTGGTTCATATAATCATCAGAATCTAACACAGCAATCCATTTACCTTTAGCTGTAGAAAATCCAATATTTCTCGCCGCGCCTGGCCGCCATTTATTCTTGAGCGCAGTAACTTAACACGTGTGATCTTATTGATTCAATCTGATCACACGTATTATCCGTTGATGCGTCATCAACGACTATAACCTCTACCTAACCCCCTTTTAGCGACAAAGCAAAGTTAATAGAGGTTAATATAAAATTTTGAGCATTCCATGCTGCAATAATAACCGAAACATCAATAGTGTTTGACATTATAAATCCTAAATAAATTATGTATATTTGCGAACTAGGCCTTTGCTGAATAAGCCGTAAAAAGCTTACTCCATCTGATAAATCACATAAAGAATTAAGTGCTGGACTTTTAGATGAAATCGCAAAGTAAAAAACGTGCCTAACTAAGCCCAATTAACCTATAAATGACTTTTGGCTATATACTCACGAACAATACCCGGTACGCTCCATATAAACTTACCACCTGATTTGTTAACTAGTACAATAACTCAGCATCATTACCCCCATTTAATACTTCAGGCTTAAATTCAAACTTTTTACTACCTTAAAACTAACATCAATTAAAGTGTAGTTAGCAACCCATTTTATTGCTGAACCATTTGCTATTGCACGCTCATGACATACAGCTACATTTTGATAGAATGAGATCCTAGACTCAGAAAGTATCGCTAATTGATGCCCAAATGCTACATTATTACTTTATAGACTTAATATATAAGTCTAATCATATTTGTATTAGTCTTTGCATTCTAGCTAGGAGGTGATTATATGCCTCATTAAAATCACCTGTGCTCGAAGTGAAAACAACTTTTTACAACTTTAGTTCACTGCCAATTATTTTTGTAATATCTTTCTATTCATAGAAGCCCTAATAAAGCGAAATGGTACGAGAAACATCGCTCCTGGAAATCTTTTTAAAATAGATACTGCTAATCCTCTGTTAAAACCTACTCTGGTAATAAAGTGCTTCAACATTAAATAAGAATAAAGATTTAAATGCTGATCTGCAGATTGCTTAATCAAAGCATATTCGCTTTTTTGTAACGGAAATGAAGAAAGTATCATTTTATACAAAATAAAATGATACCCTTGCTGAGTCGAAGATGAGAGTTTATTCCAATCGAATGAATCAAAATAAATGTTTACTCCTGCACCGCAGTGAACATTTTTATTTAATGAAAAAATAACTTTTTCGCAGCTACGCACTAAATGTAGCCAAAGAAAAAAATCCTCTCCAGCACTTACTAATGAAGGATCAAAACGCTTATCTGGCAGTGATTTAAAATCGTAAACAATACAAGATGTTTGACTTAAATATTCTCTAATAAATAGTTTAAAACAATTAGCTCCTGATAATTCAGCTAAATTCTTATCTGAACTAAATTTAATATTATATTCAATCAGCATATCGTTCCACTCTTTGAAACAATTCAATGATTCAAACCATGATAGAGCTGTATTAAAGCGGCTATGATTACAAAAATAAAAACCTGCTCCAGCTGACAATGCTGATAAGGCTTCGGAAACATGATGCTTGTTCCAAACATCGTCCGAATCTAAAAATGCAACGGTATCTATTTTATTTTTTTGCAAATAATCTAACGCAGTATTCCTCGCAACTGCTGGCCCCGCATTTTTTTGTTTGATTAATTCTATTTGACAATTATCTGGCAATTGAACTGAAGCAAGCTCTTTGTCTGCTGGTACTGGCGAGCCATCATCAACAACCACAATCGTAAATTTTGTCTTTTTAACCTCTTGCGCCGCTATTGAAAGCAATGCTTTAGCTAATATACCTGATTCCCGTTGATAAAAAGGTATAACTACTCCAACATGATACTTAAACATAATACTTTCCTATTTTACATTTATATTGCAAAAAGCCTATTTCCATTCTTTAACAACAACGTTATACATAAATTCGGGTCATTTAATTACTATAAACTGTTGATTTTACAATACTGAGATAATTTTTCTAACGCCATCTCTGACCTATCTATAAAGGTATTATCGCTACTCATTTGCCCGTGATTTTTAGCAAGCATTAAAAGCTTTTCAGCAGCATTATCTATAAAGTACGAATCAGTAAAATTTAATAATTTACCCAGTTGAACACTTCGATTTCCCATACCTTGGTTACCTGTTTTATGTGACCAAAAATCCTTAATTGAAGAACTTGGTGCGGTATTAAATTTAAGATCAATTGACATTGATTCTGACCAATCAAACCATTTATTTCTATGTAGTGGAAAGATGGGCTCTAATGCTAGCCATGGCACTCGAAGCGTATCTGCTAAAATAGCCCCATGCATCGCCTCTGTTACAAGTAATTCAGTTTGTTGTATCGCTTGTAACGAACGCATTACATTTGGATCTGTTGGGTCTATATAGTTAATTCCCGCTTGTTTACATACACTCTGCCAGTTTCCACGGGGAATACTTTCCCAATGAGGCATAAAGCTTACTTTGTATTTTTTGGCTTGAGCTGGTAGATTCATAAATCGTGTTAAAATAGCTGCATCAGTAATAGCTAAGTTAGGGTCTAAGTTAAGTGCCTTGGCTGTTCTTGGGCCGCGAACAAAAGCAACATCCCAACTTCCGTCGTGTACATTTGGTTTTCCTGAATAACCGCCGTACCCAGAACCCATAACAATTTTTTTAGGTTTTTTAGGTAAAAAGTCCCATAAAATAGAGCCAACGCCTAAAAAAAGTTCGTCTTCATTGTCATCAAGAAAGCCTGGAGCGAGTAATGCATTCCACATAATGTTATTTAAGTCATCACCGAAATTGGGAATATCGCCTTTGTAAAAAGTAAGTTTCATGTTATTGAAGTTCCTGATTATTAATGTTTTTTGCAAGCTTGTTTAAATGCTGATTATTTGGCAATAATACTAAGCCAATGCTGACTATTTTTTTTCTATCGAATAAGAGCATTTGAGTCAGATAAATTATAAAAAAGATGGTGGCAGATATCGTAATATCTACCAATATAAATTTTAATGGGGGAATAAACTGAGTTATTAGTGAGGTTGTAATTGCCGTAACAATGCAACAAATTAAGGGTACTATAAAACTAACTATATACTTTTTGACATCAAGCGATAATATCTGACATGACTTCCACAGCGATAATGAACAGTACAAACACTTACCAAGTATAAGCATGATAAGTAATGCATTTAATCCCAAAAATGCGCTTGCTGCTGTTAGGGGGACAATAATAAACGAGAGTTTAACCTGCAGTTGAAACCACCACTTAGCGTGATTACTTAGTACAATTACATTCTTTTGTGGTATGCCTAAAATAATGAAAGCAAAGATGATGCAAAAAGCTTGAAAAGCCACCGATGCATTTAGCCATTTTTCGGTAAATAGTAGTAAAAATATTTTTTCGCTATTAATAAAACAAAAGGTAAATAGAGGAAATAAAATCAGCACCGAAAAGTAAACAGAGTTCATAAAAGCCTTACGAAACTCTATCATTTCTTCTTGTTTTTTAGCCAAAAGAGGAAAACTAATTTCGCTTACAGTACCAATAAAGATATCACTAATAATATTAGAAAACCGTTTAGCGACATTATAAAAACCAAGCTCTCGCTTACCTAGCACAGCACCAATTATCACTGATTCATAATGATCTAATATTGAAGTAACCCCATTCGTAAGCGTGGAATAAGCAGCAAAGCTATTGAGCTTCACTATGCTTGCAAGTGAGAACTGAAAAGTAACCAGCTTTCTTGTAGGTAAGTATACAGCAAAAAAGTTAGCAATAGATAAAATTGCTTGTGCCCAAATTAAAGCCCAAACGCCAAAATCTAGTAACAGCAGTCCAATAATAATAGCTGCAGATATCACCGCTGAGAAAATTGTGCGCAGCGCAATTAGGGAATATAACTGCTGCTTTAATAAAACTATATTTAATGTATAGAATAATCCATCAAAAATTAGTTTTAAACAAAATATAGTAAGAGCTAAATTAAAGGTTCGGGTTTGAAATTCAAAGAATGAAAAAAAAGAAAAGCCGATAATAATAGCTGATATAAGCAAAGAAACAGCCAAATTTAACCAAAAAATACTGCTGATTATAAGTTTATCTTCAATTTGATATTTAATAATAGAATCACGCCAACCCGATGGCATAAAGCTACTCGCAATAAAAATAATTGCTAATGCCATAGCTACTAAACCAAAGTCTTCAGGTGCAAGTATGCGCGCCGTATAGGCAAAAACACTAAAATTTATTATAGGGGGGAACAATTTACTAAGAAAGAGCCACAAAACCCCTTTAACTGAGCCTTTTATCACTTTCCGCTGCTTCTTTTTAAAATACGAATAGCAAATTGCTCTTTTAAATTTTTTAAAATAAATTTGAATGCAGAATAAGAGTTAAAAAATGACTTTATTACCATCTTACAATTTCTACTTTTTACTGAGGAGTAAAAATCAATCCACTGGATTTTTATATTGATACTATCTGCATGCTGTATCATTAACTTTTTTTCTTGAGGTTCTAGAGGCATTCTGTTTATTATTTCATAATTGCAGTCACGTAATTGGATCAAATCTTGTTTACTATGGGAACCTGACAGCGACGCTTCCCGTACAACAGCAACATACCCTGAAGCCTCAATTAATTTTAATTTAGCGCCTAGTGCAAGGCATCTGCAGTATAGTTCATAATCCTCACCTAACCGCATAGTTTCCTGATAAGTCAGCCGATGTTTTAATAAAAAATCTAGTTTAATTATAGGTTTGATGAAACCAAGTTCTTTTCTATATTGGCCTTCTTTTGTAATATTTGATTCAATAAACTCTGCTAATGAAATAGTTACGGGAAAGCACTGTTTCGCCCCTAACATTTCAGTTTTTTCAGTAGTTTTATCATGTTCATATACACGGTATTGATCATCTGCAATTAGCTCATACCCATCACTGTAAGAAAGTAATTTTTTAAAACGGCCACTTTCTATATAGTCATCTGAATCTAAGACCGTAACCCAATCGCACGTCGCTTTGTTTAGCGCTATATTTCTTGCTTTTGAAGGTCCACTATTCGTAGATGTTGAGTACACAGAAACCTTATCGTTCTGGTTTTTATAACATTTAGCAATTTCAAATGTATTATCGCTTGAGCAATCATCAACAATTATTATTTGTTTAACATTACCTTCGTTAATGACAGACTCAATTGCCCTGCCTATTGTATTCTCAGAATTATAAGCAGCTATAATCACTGCAATGGAATTATTATTTAACAAAGCACTTCCTTATTAATTAAAACAGAGCTAAATTTTAGATCGCATTGTTAGCGTGTAGAATCAGCTTTTTTCCATGTTACCGTTTTCTTACCTGAAATAGACTGCAGTATACCAATGCCAGCTGCCACATTAGCCATAGTAAAATACTCAGCTATTGCTGCTAATTTTGAAATTACCGGAATATTGGGGAGTTTATTTAGCCAAGATAAAGCTGCCATAATATAGAAAAGAACGTGTAATATTAAAACACTTGTGAATATATAACCCTCCTCACTGATAGCTATAAATAGATTAGAAACTAAAGCAGATACCATAAAAAACAGGCTGTACCAACGCAGTACTTTATGTGAATACAACTTCCATAAATCAAATAGTGAAAGTGTTTTAAAACATTCAGCTCTTAAATGTTTATAGCTGTTGTAAGAACGATTACTAATTCTAACTTTTCGCGGAAATTCTTCTGCGGTCGACTCTGCTCCTTTTTCATAAGCTGTGATAGTGTCATCAAATTTCAACTTATAACCTTGATTTATAACACCCATAGAAGAGCAAAAATCATCAAGCACATGCACAGGTAACTCTCTTAACAATCTTCTTTTTATAGAAAAAATTGATCCATCGGCCCCCATCATTGAGCCTGAAAGAGATTCTGATTTCTTTATCATTTCTTCATATTTCCAATACAACCCATTACTTTGAGCAGCACCTTCAACATCGTTATTTGTGTAAATTAATTGACCAGCTACGCCTCCAACATTTTTGTCTTCATAACATTTTGATATTTGTAGGAGAGCATCGCTTTTTAAATAAACATTCGCGTCTGAAAAAACTAAAATATCGCAATCAATATTAACTAAAGCTTGGTTAATTGCATTAGTTTTCCCCAAACCATCGTTTACTTCAAATAGCTCGACTCTTTCTGGATACTGATCTACGTAGATATTAGTTATCTCGACTGTTTTATCGGAAGAAGTGTCTGATATCACGAGTATTTTGTAATTATTTTGCTCATAATCCAAAGCTAAATGATTCTCAATTTTTTTACTGATAACAGCCTCTTCATTGTGAGCAGGTACAACAATGACAATAGTTTTATCTGTGTTGGAAACATCTTGTTTCACACTATCTTTTTTAAGCGCACCACAAATATATATAATTAAAGGGAACAAAAAATATATATAAATTAAAATAAATATTGAAATAGAAAAAATTGTAACCACTGATCACCATCCATTGTTATGCCTTATTCAAGGACTTAAAAAATAACTCTTTATCAACTTTGTCTATTGATAAACCCTGACATA
This sequence comes from Pseudoalteromonas sp. NZS127_1, assembly GCF_015864295.1. NCBI lineage: Bacteria > Pseudomonadati > Pseudomonadota > Gammaproteobacteria > Alteromonadales > Pseudoalteromonadaceae > Pseudoalteromonas > Pseudoalteromonas sp. NZS127_1. The sequence continues at coordinate 59,170 of NZ_JADYXO010000004.1, forward strand.
ATCTATTAAAAACTTTTGTGGAAAAATTGCATCGTCAACACCATACTTCCCTCCCCAAGAGCCACCTATCGCCAAGTTTATTATTAAATACATAGGCTTATTAAAAGGCCAATAAGCTTCAGAATTCCCCTCTTTTTTGTAACTAAGTAGCAATTCATTATCAACAAAAAAATCAATCTTGTTTGGATGTTTTTCTACTGCATACGTATAAAATGATTTGTCTAAATCATTTAGCTCAAATTGCCGATTAACAGCTTTTTTATTTTGATGGTTTCTCATTTTTGTATGCAAAGCTACATGTACTTTATTTTGTTGGTAACCAACATACTCCATAATGTCTATCTCACCTTTAGCTGGCCAGCCTTTATGTTCTTTATCTAAACCTAGTAACCAAATAGCAGGCCAAACACCTTTACCTTGAGGTACTTTAGCTCTTACTTCTACCCGGCCATATACCCATGAGTTCAAGTTGCGAGTTGTTAAACTTGCTGAAGTGTATAGCTGTGGTCTAGTTGCAAACAGCTCTTGCAAAAAACCAAGCTTTTTAGGCGTAGTTTTTTTAGCCTCAATTACGAGCATTCCATTCTGAACTCTCGAGTTTTCACTGTTTTTCACAACATATAACTGTTTTTCACCATTTCGAACGTAGCCTTCTTCATAGCTCCATTTTCTATCGTCAGGGAGTCCAGCGTAGTTAAATTCATCACTCCACACCAACTTCGTATACTCTTGAGCATATAAGCATGATGGTAAAAATAAAATAACTAATGCTTTTGGTTTCATGCATAACTCCTAACCTTACCACCTGAAAAGATCCCATAAAAAAAGCCTATTCCATGCGACAAATCACATAAGCTATCTAAGTGTGTACGCTTAGGACTAATCAAGAATGGTAAAAATGATAGTAAGCCCTTAACTATATATGCAACACCTTTAAAAGCGCATGTACTCAACACCTTGAAAAAAGACTTATTGCAGCTTTCAATTTTAAAACCTGTCGCTCCCATCCTAAAACAACGCCTTAATGCCCACTTAGTAGTTAAACGTTCATATACTATATGCTCTTGAACTATCGCACTTTGCACCCAAATAATTTTGCCACCGGATGCTGTAAGCCTTAAAAAAAGCTCTTTATCTTCACCACCATGGATAAGTGACTCATTAAATTTAAGATTGGATTTTTTCATTGTGTTGACGTCAATTAAAATATTATTAGTCGCCGCCCATTTAACAACTACCCCTTCGTTTACTTTACGCTCATGATATAAACTTGCTAAATAGAAATATTTAGCTGTATTAGCTGGAAAGATAGCTTTTTGAGGTCCTGCGACGACGTCAAAACCATTCACTTTAGAGCAAAGTGATTGAAGCCAGTTTTGTTGCGCAAAAGCATCGTCATCAATAAAAGCTAGATAATCGTAGTTTTTTTTTGTAGCAAACGTTAAAGCGTTATTCCGTGCATATGGGATCCCTTTTTTTGTTTCGAGAGCATGAATGATTTTTACATCACTTTCATTTGAAAGCTTACTTAAACTACCACCAACCAACTGACTATGTTCAACATTATTTTCAACAACCAATATACTCAATTCGATATTACTATCGAGCTTTTGCTCAATAATACTCAATAAGCATTGCTCAAAGGTCGAGCTTCTACTTCCTGTTGTTAACACTGCAACTAGTACTTTCAAAGAAATCTCCATATTAATTTAATAATCTTTTTCTTATTGGTAACCACAACAAACTGCACGCTCTTGGGTTCGCTGCTATAATACAAAGTGACTTTAAAACTTTTTTATTTTTAATTGACTCAACAAGTGAAATATAGCTTTTAGTTTTAGATAAGTTTCTACTTCTGAGTTTAAAAGCTTTATATTCCACAAATTGAAGGGGATACATTTCTGCAAACTTTTTATCTCCCCATTGAAACTTAGCGATATGCTCTTGACTAAGCTTCCCTGAAATAGAGTCCCCCCTGATGTTATATACATAACCACAAACTTCGACCACCTTAGCTTTCGCTTTCGCTGCTAAACATGATGCTAAGAAATAGTAGTCTTCCCCAATGCGAACCTCAGGCCAATACTGCACATTATTAGTTATTAAAAACGACTTTAAAAAAATAGGTTTCACATAACCGGTCGTCTTTTTACCCATAAAATCTGAATTTCCAGCAATAAACTCCGCAAGCGATAAATTGCCCGTTTTGAGTTCGTTATTAGTATAAAATGGCTTAAGTTGGTTAGGTTCCCCTAGACACATGTAAAAATCATCGATTAAAATATCTGCTGTTCCATCATCTGAATTAATCATCGTATTTAATCTGTTAGGTAAAAAGTAATCATCTGAATCTAAAACAGCTATCCACTTCCCTTTTGCAGCTGAAAACCCAATATTTCGAGCAGCTCCTGGACCACCATTTCCACTAGAACGAATTAACCTGACACGTTCATCTTTATAACTTTCAACTACTCTACAAGTATTATCATTTGAAAAGTCATCTACCACTATTACCTCAAGGCTTATATCTTGCTGCAAAGCCGAGTCTATCGCCTTACTGATAAATTTTTCAGAGTTCCATGCCGCGATAACAACTGAAACTTCTAATTCAACTTTCATTTGATTCCTTGTTGATATAATCGACTGAATTCTCGATCATTTTAAAGTCCTTAGTACTGAATTATCTCGTTTTTACCTAAAAGCTTTGCAAGTACTCCAAAATGAAGAGTTCCTCTTAGTAACCATTTATATTTTTTATCACTACCCAACATTGATAAAAGGCACATAAATAAGCAGAACGTAAATTTACAAATTGCTAAAGCACTATATTTTATTTTGTTTTTAAAACTAAACTTATGTTTGAGTAATCGGGCACCACATGTTTGTCCAAATCTAAATTTTCGCTTTAATAACCACATTAAATTTGCCCTTTCTAACGGGACAGGTTCTGTTACTAATGCATCAGGCGCAAAAGTAATATTGCCCCCATTAGAATAAACAGATGAAAAATAACTACTATCCTCCCCCCCCGATTTACCTAAAGAATAGTCAAAACGTAGATCAGCACAGGCAGGGTGCTTTAAATGAATTAGAGCGTTTGCCGTTGATGTAGTTTGTATTACACCTTTTACATAAACTGGATATTGGGAATGAAAATCACATTTTTTCATCCATGTTGGTGCATTTTCTTGATAAATAGCTTTAACTGGTCCGCAAACAACAGCAGCTTTTTCTAATTGTGCTTTTCTGTATAAGTTTGAAAGCCAGTAGACTGAAGCAATCTCATCATCATCAATAGATGCCATCCAATCGCAATCAACATTATCTAAACATGCATTCCTTGCAATTGAAATATTTTGAGAAGGTGCATGCACATACTTTAGATTCAAGCCAAACTCTTCAGCCCAAGCTTCAATTGTATCTTTTGCTTTATTTGTTTTATCGTTATCAGCGACTAATACCTTTAGCGTTATATCCTCTGATAAAGACTGTTTTGTTAAAGACTCTAGCGTATCCCTGAGGCTGCTTCGCTGGTATGTACATATCGCAACACAAATTTCCATGTATTAACCTTATCTAATTAAACTTTCCATTTGTAGCAGATGACCATTTGCTTAATGCAAGCTCAACTCCGCCATCAAATTTTTTACCTTTTGATACTAACCAGCCTGGGTAAACATCTGTAGATTTCACTAATTTCATTACTCTATCTGGATGGATCCCAATATTGAACGCATTAAACAAACGCAAAGTTTTTGCTACTCCAAGAACAATAGCTTTTGGTAACATGACTGTTTTCACATTATCAAAATGATTAGACTGAAAAGTTATTATTATATCTTCTAGAGTGTAGCCATGATGGTAAGCACCATTAAACGTAACTAGTGTTTGGTTTTGTTCTTCAGCAAAATTAATAGCCTCCAGCAAATCATCTACGTATATACACGCTTTAATTGTGTTCTTTCTTCCTGGATAAATAAAGATGCCTTTGCTAAGTAATGTTGCCAACCTAGTAAAATTACCACCTTCGCCAGGACCGAATACAACTGCAGGTCTCACTATTACTAAATGTTTATTTATTGAATCTTTGTTGAGCCATTCTTTATGGATTTTCTCTGCAATCATCTTAGAATAGCCGTAAGATGACTCTGGTTGTAATACGGTTTCTTCAGTTTTTTGCTCTTCGCTGGGCCCATAGACTGAAATCGAACTAGTAAAAACTATATGCTCAATACCTGCTCTTTCTGCGTATTTACAAACTTCTATTGCACCACAAATATTTGTTTCATAGTACTCATGGTGTTCATGCCCAGGTGTAGTGTGGATAGCCGCAAAATTGTAAATTTTTTCGATCCCATCAAATAAATCTAAAGAAGATAAGTCACGTACGTCAGCTAAAATGTATTTAACACCTTCTCTTTTTATTTTTGGTTTTCTTATATCTATCGAAATAACTTTTTTGCAGCCTTGCATTTTAAGTTTGTCAATCAGGTGTGACCCAATAAAACCAGACCCGCCAAATATCACAACACCATTATGTATTTCATTAGTCATTACTTTCATCTCCCTTTAAATAAACCCAAGCCATACACATAAATAGATGGATGATTGTAAATTGTTCAAACCATACAGCCTCTAAAAAAGCCTGAAAAAATAAATAGCTCAACATTAAAATTGAAAAAAAGTGAGAGCTTCCAATAGTTATTTTTTTTAAGCTAAAAATCCTTCTAATGAACACCATTATTAAATAAATATATGAAAAAAGCCCAATCAAGCCTAACTCCACAGCTATATCTATATACATATTGTGAAAATTAAAACCAGCCCCTGATGGCACATGATGGATCGCCCAAATATCTTCAGCTACATTATTACCTACATAAAACAAACTTTGGAAGCCGACACCAAACAATGGCTTATCTGCTATTAAGTTGATTCCTCTTTCCCATAAGTATGTGCGGCCCGTTAGAGTTGGATCTTTACCAATGCTAAACATAAACTCATTAAAGCTGTGATTAGCAAGCGAATAAACCAAAAAGAACAAAGCAAATAGGCATATAAATGATATCAGGTAATTAAATTTACTACGTGTAAATTTATCTAGAGACATATTTTGGTAAATAACAATCGACAAACTAATTAAAATACTTCCTACAATAAACACTATCGCCCCGAGGGATTTTGCTTTAATAAGTACTAAAGCTGAGATAGCTAATAATATAAAACCTAATACACGGCTAGCAGTATCTATTTTTTTATTTAGCAATAGAGTAATCGCTACAACAATACACATTGAAGTATTGGTAGCAAGATAGTTTTTACTGCCAAAAATTCCTATTAAACTTATTTCACCGGTCATCCCGTTAAGGGCAGTTCTAGATGAAAATAAACTCATAGCCATTGCGAGCAACATTATAATAGCTGCTGCTCTAAGGAATAAGTTCATATTTAGACGGCTAGCTATGACAACAGCAAAAATTGTTGTTAGCAATAGTTGAATACTACCTCTTATTACAGTAATTGGGATATCGGACCAAACCGCAGATAAAAAACATAAAGCAGGTACTACAAACAACTCCCAATTTTTTCTACAAACTCTATTTGTGTAAATAAGATTAGAAGCTGCATAAGCTGTACCAGCAATCAAGAAGGTTAATGCTGCAAGTGCGCCAAACATCGTATTAAACAATAGCGAACCAATCGCTAACGAAGCCCATATTGAAGCATATAAATGATCTTTTTTTATTAACATTATCACCTAGCTTGATTAATTATCTATTAAGTGAACTCCTACAGGTACAGACTCAAAATAACGCTTTAACCTGCCTCGTAAACTCTTCACCCATATGGCTTGATTGCATTGCATATTCTACATTGGCCAACATGTAACCTAATTTAGAACCACAATCATGAGATTTACCTTTTAGATGGTAGGCTTCAAGCGTTTCTAGGTGGCGCAATTGCAATAAAGCATCAGTAAGTTGTATTTCGCCGCCTGCGCCTGGTGGGGTGTATTCTAGTAAATCCCAAATTGCTGTAGATACAACATAACGCCCTGTAATAGCTAAATTACTCGGTGCTTCATCGTTATTTGGTTTTTCGACCATGTTTTTAATTGCAGCATTTTCGCCGGCATTTATTTTCTTACCTGCTAAATCAACCACACCATATTGATGCACTTGCTCTTGAGGCACTGGCTCTACCATTACTTGGTTGTAGCCCGTTTTGTCGAATCGGTCGATCATTTGACTTAAATTGTCAGTTTTTGAATTTGATTTATATTTATCAATAATTACGTCAGGTAACATTACTGCAAATGGGTTATTACCGACAATTGGGCGCGCTGCTAAAACAGCATGGCCTAAACCTAGTGGTGCTGATTGACGAACAGAAATTACCGTTACATCTTTTGGTACTATTGAGCGAACCTCTTCTAGTAAACTACGCTTTACGCGCGCCTCTAGTGTGGCTTCTAGCTCAAAGCTTGTATCAAAATGGTTTTCAATTGAGTTTTTTGAAGCGTGTGTGACAAGCACAATTTCTTTAATACCAGCTGCTACGGCTTCGTTAACTACGTATTGAATTAAAGGTTTATCTACCAGAGGAAGCATTTCTTTAGGGATGGCTTTTGTGGCTGGTAACATACGCGTACCAAGGCCAGCTACAGGCAATACTGCTTTTAAAACTTTCACTTTAATTCCTTTCATTATTTTTGTTAAACCACAAAAAAAGGAACTGCTAAGCTAAAATCCCTTTTCAAGCGCTTCACATGCCGTGTGAGATTGCTATTATACACAACACAATAATGCACTCAATAATTAAAGAGTACTTTTTGATTGTTTTTTTGTTAATAATATGTTGCACCATACTGGGTTGCATCGCACTATTTTAGTGCTCTCATACTTTTTAGTGATCTACCTTTCCAAAGCTACCAATACTATACTAGGCTTGTTTGGTTATTATGGAACACAGACTTGAAGGAACATTTGTGCGTTTAGGGTTTTACATTTTATTATTAGTGTCTTTTTTTGTATGCGCACAAGATATGCTTTTGTATTTACGCAATAGCGATATAATTGCGCGCGCTCAAAAACAATATGGTAATGAAGGGCATAAACGCATTAAAAACTGGCTCAGTTTTATAGATGAATCGGCTGACAAAAGTGAATGGCAAAAAATCCATTTGGTGAATGACTTTTTTAATAAGCACATTAAATACAAAACCGATGATGAGCTTTGGCACCAAAAAGATTATTGGGCCACCCCGCTTGAAAGCTTAGGCGTGGGTATGGGTGATTGTGAAGACTACGTAATTGCCAAATACTTTACATTAATAGCACTTGGCGTACCCGAAGATAAAGTACGTTTAATGTATGTACGTCAAAAAACAGTTAATCAACCTCATATGGTGCTGATATATATTGAAACTCCTAATCAAATCCCCTTTGTTTTAGGTAACTTTAATACTAAACTACTGCCCGCTAATAAACGCCCTGATTTAACACCTATATATAGTTTTAATGGCCAAGGTTTATGGTTAGCCAAATCAAAAGGGTTAGGCAATAAAGTAAAAAATAGCCGTGGTGTTTCTGCCTGGAACACCATGCTAGAGCGAATTGAACAAGGTGAGCTTGCGCCCGCCAAAAGTGATAAAGGAACACCGAGTTATGTCTCGACTTTTTAAAAATGGATTGAGTTTAAAAACCCAAGTATATGGCCTTATTATATTGATTTCGGTACTTTCGTTTTTTGTACGCGTAATTACTGACGTTGATACCACTCGCCAATACTTACAAACGCAAATGGGTAGCCACGCGCAAGATACAGCAACAAGCTTAGGGCTTTCTATTTCACCCTACCTTGAAGAAGATAGCTTAATGATTGCCCAAACCATGGCAACCGCTATTTTCGACTCGGGTTATTACAAACAAATAAAATTTACTAACGCCGATAGTAACGTGGTATTTAACCTAACAAGCCCAAAACGCGTTGAGTCTGTACCTAATTGGTTTATTACAGCAGTAAAGCTCAACGCCCCTACTATGCAATCAGAATTAAACAATGGCTGGATCATGGCGGGAGTGCTTGAAGTAACAAGCCATGTTGGCCAATCGTATTTAACGCTATGGGAACATACTAAACGTAGCTTTTATGGTTCTTTATTATTATTACTAGCGTCGCTTGCTGTAGCATATTTAATATTACGTGCTGTATTTAAACCTTTAAAAGCAGTAGAAAACCAAGCACATTTGGTTACGCGTAAACGCTTTACATTAAACGACGAAATACCTGTTGCGCGCGAGCTACGTACTGTGACTAAAGCCATTAATAATATGGTAATGAACCTACAAAGCACCTTCGACTCCTTAACAAAGCAAACACAAGCACTTACCGATGAAGTATATGTAGACTCACTCACTGGGCTGGGTAACCGCCGTTCGTTTGAGAACCACTTTAACTCAGTGGTTGACACCATTACTAGCGACACTCCAATCACTGCAATGATGGTTACTCTCCCCTCACTTGCTAATATTAACCAAACTGTAAGTTACCAAGATGGTGACGAGCACGTACATGATGTAAGCGTTACTTTGCAAAATGTGTTTGGTGCTTTAACTAATTCTAAAATATTTAGACTTAACGGCAGTACTTTTATTGCTTTAGTCCCATTCGATATGCAATTTTTAAGTAGAACACGCCTCGATATAAATGATGCCTTTAGTAAAAAGAAAAACAGCTTACACGTAAATGGTTTTGCTAACTTAGCGTTAGTAAGTGTTGATAATGGCTCATCTATTGGGAGTGTGCTTTCGGCGCTTGATACTGGCTGTACTATTGGCGATTCGGCTGTAAATAAAGTAGATAAAGATACTTTGTTTAGTGTTAAAGAGTGGCGTTCGCTTATTCAATCAATTATTGCTACTGGTGAAGTTAGCTTTTCGGTGCAGCCAGTCAAGCGCACTAACTCACAAAACAAGCAGTGCTACTTTGAGGTGTTTGCTCATTTTACGCATGAAGGCGAAAAGGTTAATAATGGCCATTTATTTGCTATGGCCGAAAAGCTTAACTTAACCGAAGAGTTAGACAAAAAAATAATTCGTAACTTTGTAAACGTTAAAGAGCAACACCCAGACGATACATTTGCGTTAAATATTAGTAAAGCTTCGTTGTATTCAACTGACTTTATTGAATGGCTTACTCTTTATGCTCACACTAAACCAATTATTAAAACAAACTTGGTTTTTGAATTGCATGAAATTAGCTTGCTTTACAACGTACATGTTGCCTCTTTACATATAGATACAATAAAAGATATTGGCATAAGTGTGTGTGTTGAACACTTTGGCACTAGTTTAACCTCGTTTAGATACTTACAAGGGTTAGATATTGAATATATAAAAATAGATGGTAGCTATATTCAAGATTTATTAGATAACACCCAAAGCCAATTTTTTATTCAAACAGTTAATAATATTTGTCATGGCTTTGGTATTAAAGTTTTAGCTTGTTTAATTGAAAAACCTGAAACTTTAAAGGTACTTGAAGGTTTAGGTTGCGATGGCGTACAGGGCAATTTAATAATGCCGCCAACCAAGATAATAAAAACTAATGATAATGGCGAAAATAAAGAGTTTACTTTTTGCACCGATGCGCTAAGATTTTGTAATTAATACTCTACCAAGGGACAAGAGATGAAATCATTTATATTGGCCAGCTTAATCGCTGGTGCATCTGCACTTACAGTTTTACCAAGTTATGCACAAACGGATACTGATGCAGTCGTACAAACTGAAGGCATGACTAATTTAGTCAACGTTTTAAATAGCGTAACCGCTGAAACAGCTCCAGATCAGCTTAAAGCAGACTTAGTAGCGGCTATTAACGGCGTATGTACAAATTGTACTGCTGCCCAAGTTGATTCTATGATGACTGTAGTTGTAGACGCTATTGGTGCTGATAGCCCACTTATTGCTGATTTTTTAGCTGCACTTGTAGCCGCTGGCGTTGACAGCGATACCATTACACTTGCTGCTATTACCGCTGGCGTTGATGCCACTGTTGCCTCTGAAGCAACAGCAGCTGGCCCAGGTGGCGCTCCAACTCCTGTAGCCCCGGTAATTGTTACTTTACCAACAACTCCAGTACCACAAGGTGCCGGCGGCACAGGTGGCGATGAAGGTATATCTGAAGTCGGTAACTAACCGTTAATAAAATAATAAAAACGCAGCCTTTTGGCTGCGTTTTACTTTATATGGCTTATTTTTTTAGCCCTTCTTTTTAGGCTCTTAGTTTAGAGAATCCTGTGAATCGTTTTATATTTTTTTTACTCTGCGCAATTTTATTTTTGCTGCCCTTACCATTAGGTAGTTACCGCCCTTGGGCAATTTTAGCAATGGGGATATTAATTAGTGCTACCTTTTTCACCCATTTAGTTTACAGCAGTATTAATAACGAGCACCCTTTATACCCTCCTTTATATTCTTGGCCTTTATTTACTGTACTCGGTATAGTTGCGGGCGTATGCGCAGTACAAATATTTACCGTAAGTGTTGACCCGTTTCAAACTAAACAAATGCTTATTAAAACAAGTTTTATGATTTTATTTTGTTGGCTTGTGCTTATTTATTGCAATAGTGAAAAGCATATTAAAAATTTAATATACGCAATTATAAGTGCAGGCGTATTTCAGGCTTTATATGCGACTTATTTAAATTTATCGCCAGATATAATTAGCCCGTTATTTGGCTATAAACATACCGACCGTGCTATTGGCACGTTTACTTACTCTAACTTTTTGGCTAACTTTTTAGCTTTATGTTTATGTCTAGGTATTGGTGTTTTAGTTAGCGAATTAAAGCGATCTACTAGCGATTACAAACAAACATTAAAGCAAACGCTTCGTGCGTGGGCTGAAATACTTTTAAGCTCAAAAATAATTTTACGTATTTCGTTAATTATTATTATTGTTGCGTTAATTTTAACGCGTAGCCGTATGGGTAACTCGGCATTTTTTATTGCATTAATGGTTGTTAGCTTACTCGCGTTTTTTATTTACAGGCAAAAACCTAAAGCGTTTAAACTACTTATAGTTAGTTTTTTTATAATCGATTTAATTATTATTGGCGCTATATTTGATGTAGAAAAAGTTAAACAGCGTATTAGCGAAACCAGTATTTCATCAGAAACCCGTGACGAAGTTGTACGCGATTCTATACCGCTTATTTTGGATAAGCCTTTGTTGGGCTCTGGTGGTGGTACATTTTATACTGCGTTTCCGGCGTATCAGTCTGAGCCTTATTCTGGTTACTACGATAATGCCCATAACGATTACGTACAGTTTGCAGTGGAGCTGGGTATACCTACTACAGCCGCACTGGGCTCACTTATACTTTATTGTTTATGGTTATGTATAGCGACTATGCGAAAACGTAAAACAGCGCTGTTTCAGGGTGTTGCTTTTGGCTGTGCCATTGCAATTATAGATATGCTGCTGCACTCGTTGGTAGATTATTCTTTGCAAGCCGGTGCAAACTCAATGTTGTTTATGACTATTTTATGTTTGGCAATATTAAGCAGTAAATTACCCGCGTCTAAACGAAGCCGAAAAGAGCATGGTTAAATACAAAGCTAAGTAATTACCTAATATAGTGATTAGAGGCTGCGCTTCTCACGCGAGCAAGCTCAGCTTCTACCGCCAAGGTTCAATTTACGGTTAACTTGTTAGCGTAACAAGCAAAGCCTGTAATAAGTAATTTATGCACTAAGAGGTTATGAGGCGCTGCTCTTTTAGAGAAGGGAATGGACACAAAATGCAGTTTTGCTGGTATTATGCCTTTTCATCTACCCCCTCTTTGTGCAAATAGACCTTTGATTGATTTTATTAGTAAATAGATTAAGCGTTGCTTTCGTAACAAGCGTACCCGTTATAAGTGATTTATTCACTAAGAGGCTAAGAGACGCTGCGCTTTTAGAGAAGAAATAAAACCGATAATATATCCTGATTGGCATTATGTCTTCTCATTTACTCCTCTTTCGCTTCTCTTTGTGCAAATAGGTTTTTAGCTGGTTTTTAAATAAATTAAGCGTTGCTTTCTTAACAACCTTACTCCGTAATTAGTAATTTATTCACAAAGAGGTTATGAGGCGCTGCGCTTTTAGAGAAGGGAATGAACACCGAAACTGTATTCTGATTGGCATTGTGTCTTCTCATTTACTCCTCTTTCGCTTCTCTTTGTGCAAATAGACCTTTAATTTATTTAATTATTGATTAAGAATTACTGTTCTTCTAAATCAAACTCGGTTAAATGCCCTTCACCATGTATGAGTTGGTAGCGGGCTAAATTTCCTTGCTCTAGTGTTATTAAACTAATAGCTGAGTCGCTTACTAAGTATTTTTGCCCTTCACCTATAGTTTGGTGTTTATCTACTTCCATGTGCCAGCGTTTGGTAAAAAAGTTTAAAGGACTTTTTGGGCCGTATAAAATTGAATCTAGTTTATCGAGTATGTTTATTAATTTACGCGGGAACTCGTTTTTAATACCGCTGGCGGTAAGTTGCCAAATTCGATTAGGGTGATCGCCAAAACGCTTTTGCACTGAAAAGCAAAATGAGTAATGTACATCACCAGATAAAATAAGGGTTTCGTTTGGGGTGTCGGTTCGTCTAAATGTATCGAGTAGCTTTTTGGCTGAGCCTTCGTGCGCCATCCAGTTTTCTACGTCAACCATGAGTGGTTGGCCACATATGTTAAACATGGCTTGAATGGCTTCTATTGATTTAACACCAAACACGGGAGCTGGCGATACAATAATAACTTGGTCGTGGCTTAATAGGCTTTCCTCAAGCTCAGTGAGACGTTCCCAATCAAGTAGACCTGACGGCTCGTTAAAGTTTTGCTCATTTCGCCAGCGGTGCGTACGCGTATCTAGCACCACTACTTTGGGTATTGTCGTTAACTCGTAATGCCAAAAACTAAAATCGTTTAGTGGTTTATCAAATGCTTTAAACTGCCATAAATTATTAGCAGTACGGCTTTGCTTGAAAGGTGTAAGTAGCTCGCCTGTTTTATTTAGTGCATCGTTCCCCATCCCTTGGAAAAGCCAATAACTAATTAAACCGTTATTAATGATCCGTTTACTACTTGGGTTTTCATTTATAGCTTGCTCCCACCCAGCGGTGAGGTTCCAATCATCGGTTACATCGTGATCGTCAAACATCATTAGCGTCGATACATTGGCAAACAACCGCTCTACTTCACTTAAGCCTTTTGCATAATCAATCAGTGCTGTTTTTTCAGCGTCAAAAATAGTTTTTTTTTGCTCGCTTTGACCTGAATATGTTGTGTTTTGTATATCAACGCATTGCCAAGCAGCAGCACTAAAATTTAATAAATAAAGTGCTATATATTCTTCAAAGTGGATGAGGTGGTTATACGCTTTTACACTTGAGAAATGAGGTTCGTCTTTTTTTAGCCAGTAACCCACACCTAACTTTGAGCGTTTTTGCCAAGGCGTTTTTGGTAAAAACAAATGGCGATTATAAAGTTGCTCATTTATGTCGGCGGGTAGCTCAATGGCAAGTGGTTGCTCTTTATAAATACCTAAGGCTTTAATTAACTGATGAACAGCTAATAACATGGGCCCTGCTACGTCATCGGCATAAACCTGATCACCGCTCAGTAATAACAATTGTGCGCCTTGATTATTATTAGCGCGCTGAGTATTTTGCCAGTGACTTGCAGACACTAAGCTGTCTTTTGCTGGATGATGTGCATTACGGCACGAGCCATGCAAAATATCACTCAGTTCATTAGGAATTACAAATGCAGGCGTTGTTTGATTGCTATAGCACCAAGGCGATAAATCCATTGCTGTATCGTCAATTACAAGCTTATAGCTTAATAAGCTATCGACAGGGAGTTTGTTATTTATTGGCTTTATAATGACGAAATGCAGATACAAATGTTCCCCTAAAGAAACAGTGTGTTGATCGCTATAACATTCATGATTTATAAGTGTAATTTGGCAATTTGCAGGTCTGGAGGTAGCAAACTGAATACAGACTCCAGTTTGCTCTGCACGGCGCACCATTGGCCCCATTAGTAAAATAGGAAGGTTTACCGTGTGAGTAATCATGTATTTAGCCTTTAGCTGCTAATTTAAATAAAGAATAAAAGTTCTCGGTAGTCGCTTTAGCCAGTTCATTAAAGCTAATGCCTTTAAGTTCGCTAATGTAATAAGCAACATCTTCTACGTACGCTGGCTGGTTTGTTTGCCCACGATACGGTACTGGTGCTAAATAAGGCGAGTCGGTTTCTATTAGTAATCTATCTAGCGGTATTTGTTTTACTACTTCTTTTAGCTCAATAGCATTTTTAAAGGTAACAATGCCCGAAATAGAAATATAAAAGCCCATGTCTATGGCTTTTTTAGCCATATCCCAGTCTTCAGTAAAGCAATGTAGCACACCACCGCAGTTTTCGGCCTTGTGCTCGCGCATTAAATTAATGGTGTCGGCGCGGGCATCACGAGTATGAATAATTAACGGTTTTTGTAATTCGTTAGCTACTTCAATATGCCCAACAAAGCTTGCTTGCTGCACTGCGTGAGTATCTTTTGAATAGTAGTAATCAAGGCCCGTTTCGCCAATAGCAACGACTTTTTCGTGTGAGGCTAAGTCAATTAGTTGCTGTTTATTAAGGGCGTCTTTTTGATCAAGTGGATGTACACCGCATGAGGCTGAGACATCGTCGTAATGCTTAATTTTATCAAGCATGCTTGGAAACTGATCAAGCGTTACGCTTACACATAAAAAGTGCTCTATTTGCTTTGCACGCGCTTTATCAAGAACTTGGTCAAGGTTTAAGTCTAGTTTATCAAAATCAAGACGATCTAAATGGCAATGAGAATCTACAATCACTATAAGGCCTGTATTATGTTCAGGGTTTAAATTTGTTCGTTTAATTTATTATGTTAATAATTAAAAGAACCCAATATAGGGCGGCGTTAATCTCAATGAAAAACCGACCCTATAACTACATGGTATATGTTTGATCGCCTGAGTTTAACATAGTCCCAAGTAGCTTTTCGATTTTAGCGTTTAGGTTTGTTTTATCGTCTAAAAAGCTAATACCAATACCTGGAGGGTTAGAGCTTTGTGCCCCTTGTGGCGTGATCCACGACACTTTACCTGTTACTACATCATCTTCTAAGGCATCGGGCAAGGTAACTCTAAGTGCTAATGAATGCCCTGCTTCGTAACGCATATTAGTACGTACAAATAAGCCACCTTTTTTTAAGTAAGGCATATAACAACGGTATAACTCGTCTAAATCGTCTATGTCTACTAGTAGTTCTTGCATGATTAATCCTTTTAAGAATTTCGCAATGTGTATGCTAATCGCGATACAGCAAGCGATAAATTAAGGCCAAGTACTTGTGTGTTATTTTGTAAAAACTCGCCTAATGCATTTTGAGCACTTTTATAAGCGTCAAAACTCATACCTTGCAGTAATTGCTGCTTTAGTTGCACACTTAAAAACAAAGTAAATATACGAACAAGTTCAGGCTGTTTATTTATTATATCGACTAACACTTTGAAATTATGGCTTTGTTTAAACTCAGTTGCAAACTTATACAGTGTATCAATATTTTTTAGTTGGTCTTGCTGTTGCCAATGCTTTACTTGCAGCGGTTGGTTATAAAAAAGTGCTAACCAACTATAGTTGGGTATATCTAATGTCTCTAGCCATTGCTGAGCAAGTGCTGTATTTGTTATTTTTACATCGCTTTTAGCGCATCGACTTAAAATAGTTGCAGGGAGCTGTGCTGGTTGACTTGTAGTTAATATTAAAAAGCGGCTATTAGTTGGCTCTTCAAGTGTTTTTAATAATGCGTTAGCTGCTGCAGTAGTCATTTTTTCGCAATTTTCGATTATCGCTACTTTATTACCATTTTGCGCTGCTGAGTGATTCATAAAATCACTAATGCCGCGTATATCATCTACGCCTATGCTTTGCCCATCAACTTGCGTTAAACGCTTGTCGGGATGAGTACCCGCAAGAGTAAGTAAACAGCTTTTACAATGCCCGCAAGGTTTTAGCATACTGTTTTGCGCAGCTACCTGCTTAGCTATATTTTGGCATAACAAAGCATTACCAAGCTCATCACTTAACTCAAATTTACCTACGCCAACAGGCCCACAAAATAATTGCGCATGATGAAAACGCTCTGCGCGATAACTTTGCGCTAAACGTGCTTGGGTATCATGTAGCCACGGCAATGGCATATTATTTTAGGCCTTCAAAAAATGAATGCAGTACATTGGTTATATCGCGATGTACTTTATCAATACTTTGGTTTGCATCAACCGTTTTAATTGTGTTGTCGTCATTAGCAAGTTCAACATAACGCATACGTGTACGCTGAAAAAACTCAATGGCTTCTTGTTCAATACGGTCAAGCTCACCACGTCCTTTTGCACGTTCAAGGCCTATCACTGGATCAATATCAAGGTAAATAGTTAAATCAGGCTTTAAGCCCTTTAATACCATTGACGAAAGTGAAGCTAATGTATTTGAGCTAATACCACGCCCACCACCTTGATACGCCTGAGACGATAAGTCATGACGATCGGCAAGTACCCATTGGCCTTTATCAAGCGCTGGGGTAATAACATTGTGCATTAATTGCGAACGTGCTGCGTACATAATAAGCAACTCGGTTTCAAAGGCAATTTCTTCTTCGTGCTCTGCTTTTACAAGCGTACGAAGCGATTCAGCAAGCGGTGTGCCGCCAGGTTCGCGGACGTTAATGAAGTCTATTTTTTGTTTGTTTAAAAAGTCTTGGCATAACGAAATAGCGGTTGATTTACCCGCGCCTTCTAGCCCTTCTATTACTATAAATTTTGGTTTCATAAACAATTAATTCTTTTTATTTAATATATACGTTTTAACCGCCGCATTATGCTGCTTTAACGTGGTTGAAAATTGGTGGCTACCGGTACCATCGCCTTTTGCTACAAAGTAAACGTATTCACTTTGAGGCGGATTAACTGCAGCTAAAATAGCGGCTTTTGAAGGCATTGCAATCGGTGTTGGTGGTAAACCATTAATACGATACGTATTGTAAGGCGTATAATCGCGTAAATCTTTGCGTTTAATATCGCCATCAAAATCAGCGCCTAATCCGTATATTACGGTTGGATCGGTCTGTAAGCGCATATTGGTGTTTAATCGATTAACAAACGCTGATGCAATTAACGGACGTTCGCTAGCAAGGCCTGTTTCTTTTTCAATAATTGAGGCCATTATAAGTGCTTCGTATGCTGTTTTGTAAGGGAGATCAACTGCGCGCTGCTGCCAAGCATCGTCTAACGTTTGCTGCATTTTTTGTGCGGCACGTTTTAATACACCGCTTGCGGTATCGTTATTATGATAATGGTAAGTGTCGGGAAATAACCAACCTTCTAAGTGCGTATTATTACCCAGTATTTGGGTACTTAGTTCATCACTTTTTAGATCGTTTTGTAAATTATTGGCCTTTTTAATAGCACTTAGTACTTCACGTAAGTTTTGCCCTTCAATAATGGTAAAACTAAAATTGATTTGCTGGCCTTGGTTAATTTTTTTTACGTTGTTGATAACGCTATCGGCTGTTAACTCGTAAAGCCCTGCTTTTAAATCGGTAAGTGTTGGGTCTAATTTTGCAATTACCTGATAACGCCAGCAACTCTCTACCCAGTTATTAGCTTGCCACTGCTGACATAACTTATTAAAGCCAGTGCCATGCTTAACTTCAAATTGTGTGTTTTCAGTTACTTTTAGCGGGCTATTTATTGTTGCTTGTAATTGCTGGTAACCAATAGCAGTGGTTATAACAGCTAAAAAAAGTACCGATAAAATAACTTTTAACACTCAGCCTCCTTGGCTAATAATTTAGTTAGTAATGCGTTGCTGTCGTCTGTATTAAATACCTGTTGCTCAATACGTTTAACGGGTACTGCTCCCATTAAGCTATTACACACAAATACGGCGTCTGCTTGGGTTAAATCTTCTACTTTCACGCGTTTAAATTCAACAGGCAATTTATCACATAACGATTGTAGATAAACGCCCTTTATTCCGCACTCATCAAGCAATGGCGTAAACACACACTTATTTTTAATCGCAAAAATATTAGCTGCTGAAGCTTCAATTACATTGTTATTGTAATCAAGCACTAACACATCGTCGCAGTCTTGTGTTTGCATTGCTTTTTTAATTAGCACTTGCTCGAGCCTGTTTAATGTTTTGAGGCCTGCTAAATAAGGCTGTGTCGCTAACTTAATGGGGCTTATTTCGAGATTTACACCCTTTTTAGCAAGCTCACTGTAATTACTCGGGTAATCTAATACACTCAATAAAATAGTGACATTACACTCACTTGGCAGCCCATAACCACGCCCGCCTTCGCCTCGCGTTACAAGTATTTTAAGCACGTTTAGTGGTGCAGCGTTTATATGCAAAGCAATTCGATTTTCAAGGCTATTAAAGTCTAACTCAGGAAAACCCAAGCGCTGTGCGCATTCAATCAAACGCGCTTTATGATGAGCCCAATACTGTACTTTCCCATCAACAACCTTAGCGGTTGTAAAAAAGCCATCACCGTAATTTAAGCCCCTGTCACGCGTGCTTAAAGTGCTGTTTTGATCTACTGCTATTATTGTTTGCATTTTGTTTGGCATATAAAAAAAGCCCAGTTAAACAACTGAGCTCTTATAATTTGATTCGTTGTTAAAAAAGATTATACCTTTTTAAATAGCAACGAGCCATTAGTACCACCAAAACCGAACGAGTTACACAGTGCAAAGTCTAACTTTGCATCACGTGCAGTGTGAGCAATATAATCTAAGTCACACCCTTCGTCTGGGTTATCAAGGTTGATAGTTGGCGACACTTTTTGATCTGTCAGTGATAAAATCGAAATAATCGATTCAACTGAACCTGCAGCACCTAACAAGTGACCCATCATCGATTTAGACGAGCCTACCATTACATCTTTAGCTGCATTACCAAAAATAGACTTAACAGCGGCAGTTTCTGCTTTATCGCCTGCATTTGTAGATGTACCGTGTGCGTTAATGTAACCAATTTGCTCAGCGTTTACTTGCGCATCGTTTAGTGCGTTTTGCATTGCAAGTGCAGCACCCGCACCATCTTCTGGTGGTGACGTCATGTGATACGCGTCGCCGCTCATACCAAAGCCTACTAGCTCAGCATAAATTTTAGCGCCACGAGCTTTAGCATGTTCGTACTCTTCAACTACAACAACACCTGCACCGTCAGAAAGCACAAAGCCATCGCGGTCTTTATCCCAAGGGCGAGAAGCCGCTTGTGGATCGTCGTTACGAGTTGAAAGTGCACGCGCAGCATTAAAGCCACCCATACCAATTGGGGTACACGCTTTTTCTGCACCGCCAGCAACCATTGCATCTGCATCACCGTAGGCAATCATGCGCGCTGCATGGCCAATATTATGCAAACCAGTAGTACAGGCAGTTACAATTGAAATATTTGGACCACGAAGTCCATGCATCATTGATAAATGACCTGAGATCATATTAATAATGGTAGACGGCACATAAAATGGCGATAACTTGCGCGGACCACTATTTAATAGCTTAATGTGGTTTTCTTCAATTAACGTAAGCCCACCAATACCTGAACCTACAGCTACACCAATGCGTGCTGCGTTTTGCTCAGTGATTTCAAGGCCTGAATCTTTAAAGGCTTGAACACCCGCTGCAATGCCGTACTGAATAAACAAGTCCATTTTTTTAGTATCTTTCGCTGACATGTATGCAGTTGCATCAAAGTCATTTATTAAACCAGCGAATTTAGTACCAAATTTTGATGTATCAAAGTGCGTTATTGTTTGAATGCCACTTTTACCATCTAATAAGCCTTGCCAGGTTGATTGAACATCATTACCTAGCGGCGTCAACATTCCTAAGCCAGTTACGACGACTCGACGTTTAGCCACGGTTTGCCTCCAATAAGGGATATTTTACAAGGGGATGATCATACCCAAGCTACCTCAAAGTGCTAGTCCCAAAATAGATTAAAAACGCATAACACTATCAAAATTAATTTTTAGCTAAAATTGAGCATAGAGATTTAAGTTTTGAATCACGAACTTTGAGGTGGTTTGGATATAAAAAATTAAAGGCAGCGGATGCTGCCTTTAACGTGCGATTAATTACTCAGCGTGTGCTGTAACGTAATCGATAGCAGTTTGTACTGTAGTGATCTTCTCAGCTTCTTCATCTGGGATCTCAGTATCAAACTCTTCTTCAAGAGCCATTACTAGTTCAACAGTATCAAGAGAATCTGCACCTAGGTCATCTACGAAAGAAGATTCATTTTTAACTTCTTCTTCTTTAACACCTAGTTGTTCAATGATAATTTTCTTTACGCGTTCTTGGATATCGCTCATTCTTCTTTCCTTTATTAAAAACGCCAATGCGTTATTTTCAGATTGCGGCGTAGTTTACGCCGCATAATTCTCTGATTCAATGATTTGACCATAAATAATTGTCTGGTCAAACCTCTGAGTGTGTGTTTTGTCTTTTATCGCTTATTTTCGCAGCGATTTCAAGTATGTTTAAAGCAAGTTCACAAATAATTCAATGTTTTTGAGGTAACTTAGTTAACTTTATCAAGTAGCAATCTAGGTACAATGGCGATTAAACCATGTACATCGCGCCATTTACATGCAAAGTTTCGCCTGATACATACGCAGCCGCGTCAGATGCTAAATAACATACTGCAGCAGCAATTTCGTCTGGTTGGCCTAAACGCCCTGCTGGAACATTTGCAAGTGTTGCTGCTTTTTGCTCATCAGTTAAATTATCAGTCATGTCTGTTTGAATAAAACCAGGTGCGATTACGTTAACTGTAATACCACGTGATGCAACTTCGCGCGCAAGTGACTTAGAAAAACCAATTACACCCGCTTTAGCCGCTGCATAATTAGCTTGACCTGCATTGCCCATAGTACCCACTACTGAGCCAATGTTAATAATACGGCCTTTCTTTTTCTTCATCATTGGACGAAGTACCGCTTTAGATAAACGGAAAACTGAGCTTAAATTAGTGTCGATAATATCGTCCCACTCAGCCTCTTTCATACGCATTAATAAGTTATCGCGTGTAATACCTGCGTTATTTACAAGTACGTCAATATCGCCTAAATCCGCTTTTATTGCAGCAAGTGTTGCTTCAATAGATGCAGGATCGGTTACGTTTAATGCATAACCTTTACCATTGTCACCTAGGTATTCACTGATTTTAGCAGCGCCCGACTCACTTGTCGCAGTACCTGCAACTTTTGCACCTTGTGCAACTAATGTTGTTGCAATTGCTTTACCAATACCACGGCTGGCGCCAGTAATTAGGACAATTTTGCCCTCTAATGAAAATAAATTAGACATTTTATATACTCTTATTTAGCTGCATCAATTGAAGCGGCGTCGTTTACTGAGCCACAGATCATTGCTTTATCAATTCGTTTAGCAAGTCCTGTTAATACTTTACCAGGACCAAATTCGTAGCTTTGTGTTACATCTTGCGCAACCAAGGCTTGTACTGTTTCTGTCCAGCGAACTGGGCTGTATAGCTGACGTACTAATGCGTCTTTAATTGCATCAGCTGACGTTTCAGCTTTTACATCAACATTATTAATTACATCACACTTAGGTGTATTAAATGTTAAAGCGGCTAAGTCTGCTGCTAGCTTGTCAGCTGCTGGCTTCATTAACTCACAATGTGAAGGTACGCTAACAGAAAGTGGTAATGCACGTTTAGCACCGGCATCTTTACATGCTTGCGATGCTCTATCTACTGCCGCTTTATGGCCTGCGATAACAACTTGACCAGGAGAGTTGTAGTTAACTGGAGACACAACCTCACCTTGCGCTGAGGCAGCACACGCCGCTTTAATTTCTTCATCGCCTAAGCCAATAATAGCAGCCATCGAACCTACGCCTGCTGGCACGGCTTCTTGCATGTATAAACCACGGTTTTCAACAAGCTTTACGGCTTCGCTCAAGCTTAATACATCGCTACATACTAACGCTGAGTATTCACCTAAGCTGTGACCCGCCATAACAACGTCTGCATCAGGGTTAGCTGCTAACCAATCACGGTAAATAGCAACACTTGCAGTTAGTAATGCAGGTTGTGTGCGGTGGGTTTGATTTAATTTTTCTTCTGGGCCATTAAGAACTAGCTCTGCTAAGTCGTAACCCAGTGCATTTGACGCTTCTGCAAATGTTGCTTTAACAATGTCAGAACTCTCTAGTAGTTCTTGTAACATACCAACGCTTTGCGAGCCTTGACCTGGGAATAGAAGTGCAATTTTTTGTGCCATACTTTGCTCTTTTTAATTAAACAAATAAATAATGAAATACACGGCACATCAATTATTGATTAACCGCCGTGTCTTTAGAATGTGTTTTTTCGAAAATAGCGGCTATTTTATCAGGAAGTTGACGTTCAACCTCTTTTACCGCTTCATCAATTGCTGCTTGAAATGCTTTAGCTGACGCATTTCCATGACTTTTAACGACAATACCGCGCAATCCTACCAGAGAAGCACCGTTATACTGGTCGGGGTTCACCCTTTTATAGAGTTTTTTTATTATTGGGCGCAATATAAACGCCATACATTTATATAAAAGGTGCTTTTCGAGCGCGGTTGTAAACTTATTCATAATAAGCTTGGCAATGCCTTCACATGTTTTAAGTGCTACGTTGCCAACAAACCCTTCGCATACAATGACATCAGCCTTACCCGAAAAAATATCACTTCCTTCGCTGTAACCAATATAATTTATATGTGGGCTTTGCTGCATTAATTGTGCAGCTTGTTTAATGTCGTCGTGACCTTTAATGTCCTCAGCACCAATATTTAATAAACTAACGCGAGGATTATCCAAACCAAGTGCTTGTCCTGCAACAATAGAGCCCATAATGCCAAACTGATAGAGCATTTGCGCATCACAATGCACATTAGCACCTAAGTCGAGTAAATATACTGGGTTTTTAAGCTCTGTAGGAACAGATGAAATGAGTGCGGCACGTTTAACACCTGGCAGCATTTTTAATACATAGTGAGCCATAAAAAATAAAGCGCCGGTATTACCTGAGCTAACACATGCTTGAGCCTCGCCCGATTTAACTAAATCTAGGGCAACACGCATAGATGAATCTTTTTTTGAACGCACAGCAATTGCAGGTTCACATGCATTGGTGACTATTTCACTACAGTGACGAATTATGAGTCTAGGATGAGGTAGAGAATCGAGGGATTCGAGTTCTTTAGATATAACGTGTTCATTGCCACATAAAATGAGAGTTAAATTGGCATGAGCATTTACTGCACAAACGGCAGCAGGAATAGATGAACGGGGGCCGTAATCGCCCCCCATCATATCTAACGCTATGGTTAGATCTTTCAGCATATAAGTAATCTCTTATTTAGAAATTACTTGAACGCCTTTGTAGTAACCATCTGCAGTCACATGGTGACGACGATGAGTCTCACCAGATGTTTGATCTACAGTTAAAGTTGGACCACTGATCGCATCGTGTGAACGGCGCATGCCGCGTCTTGCACGAGACTTTTTGCTTTTTTGTACAGCCATAGTCTTCTCCTAAGAATCTTTCTTAAGTTGTTTCAAAATATCAAATGGATTAGGTTTATCATCTTCCGCCTTTAATACACCAAAGCTGGCAGGCTTTGCTGAATAACTGCATGAAGCTTCGTTGTGGGTAGCCACTAATGGAATTGCTAAAATTAGTTCGTCTTCAATTAAATTAAAAACGTTAACTTCACCATTTTCATCAAGCGCTACTTCATCGTAGTCTTCTGGAAAAATATCTAACTCTGTATCTTCACCTACTGGTGAATATGCAAAGTCTTGAACCAAATCCAACCCTAAATCACCATTACAACGTTGACAAATGACAGTAACGTGTGTGGACAAATTGCCTCTAATCACAGCGAAACCTTGATCATCGTTTTTGCAATGTATTTTTACCGCTATTTCACCTACTTCTTCCTGCACAACTTTCTCTAAACGAGTAAGTTTTTCAAGCGGTACAATTCCGTCATACTTTAAACGGTGCTGCGCTGCTTTGCCTGGATGAAGAGTGATGGGAATTTTCACCTTTTGCATAGGGGCTGCATCATATAGATAGTTAGTTTGTTAGTCAAAGTAAAAAACCATTTTTACTTGGTTTTTAACGTGTTTTACTCTCGGATCTGATTTATCCTAACTCAATCTGAATTATCGTAGGAAAACAGTCCGTGAAGCATCCACTCATTTTAGCGTCAAGCTCGCCTTTTAGGCAGTCTTTATTACAAAAATTTAATTTACCATTTGATACGTTTTCACCAGATGTTGACGAATCAGCACTTGAAGCCGAAACACCTACCGAACTGGTTAAGCGTTTAAGTGAATTAAAAGCCTCAGCAGCTAATAAACACTTTAACAAAGGGTTAGCTATTGGATCAGACCAAGTCGCTGTATTTAACAATCAAATTTTAGGTAAACCACATAATAAACAAAATGCCGTAAAACAACTAAATTTATTTAGCGGCAATACTGTAACATTTTTAACAGGGCTTTGTGTTTACGATATTGTAACTGGCACTAAAAAAACGTGTGTTGAACCCTTTGATGTTACTTTTAAAATACTTAGTGATGCACAAATTAGTGCTTATTGCGACGCAGAGCAGCCTTATAACTGTGCTGGTAGCTTTAAAAGCGAAGGGTTAGGTATTTGTTTATTTGAAAAACTAACGGGTGACGATCCTAATAGCTTAATTGGATTACCATTAATTAAACTCAGCCAATTACTGGCTGAGTTTGGTATTGATGTACTTAATGCTCAAAACAAGTTCTAGTTAAATAAATTAGCCAAGCAAAACCTGTTGCAGCTGCAGATAGTTATCTACAGTGGCAATAGGGCTAAGCTCATTTAGTTGCTGAGCGTTGTGTACACCCATTGTTACGCCGATTCTATCCATGCCAGCAGCTTTTGCCATAGTCATGTCTATTTGAGTGTCGCCAATCATTACAGCGTCTTGAGCACTTATGCCAAGTTCTTCAAGTAATTGATACAACATATCTGGAGAGGGCTTTGATTGCGCGTCATCGCTTGTACGTGTTGCACTAAAAAAATGTCGCAATTGACTTTGATCAAGTAAGCGCTCTAACCCACCCCTACCTTTACCTGTTGCAACCGCTAAAACAGTGCCCTGCTCTTTTAAGGCACCTAAAACGCTGACAACATTGGCAAATACAGGCGTGGGAGTAGTATCCACACTGTATTGATATTTATAACCTGAAATTAACGCTTGGTGCTGCGCTACATTATCGGGAAATAAAACGTCAATTGCTTTTTCAAGCGACATACCAATAATATTTTTAATGGCTTCGTCACTAGGTGGCACTAAATTAAGTGACTCGGTGCTACTACGAATACAGTTAACTATTTTAGTGACTGAATCCATAACAGTGCCGTCCCAATCAAAAATGACGAGCTTATATTTTTTAATTGGGGCTACTTTTATCACAGTTTTGCATCTCGTAATTTTAGTAATGTATTTTTAAGCGTTTTATCTAGCGGTGCTTCAATACGCATAGTTGTTTCGTTTTTAGGGTGATAAAAACTTAAATCATGTGCGTGTAAAAACAATCGGTTTAACCCAACTTTACGCATAGAATCGTCAAAACCCTGATCGCCATATTTATCGTCGCACGCTATTGGGTGACCTTTACATTGCGTATGCACACGAATTTGGTGCGTACGCCCTGTAACAGGCGATGCTTGTACCAATGAGCAATCGTTAAAACGTTCAAGTACTTTAAAACGAGTATGTGAAGGTTTACCCTCAGTGTTATCTACGCGTACTACGCGCTCGCCCGATTTAAGTGTATTTTTACGCAGCCCTTCGGTTACGTTTTTAGTTTTAGAATCCCACTGCCCTTCTACAAGTGCCCAGTAATTTTTTTCCATTGTTTTTTCGCGAAGTTGTTCATGCAATGCTGTTAACACCGAACGACGCTTTGCTATAAGTAAACAACCTGATGTATCACGGTCAAGCCTATGAACTAGCTCAAGGCTACGTTCCTCTGGGCGAAGTGCTCGCAAAGCTTCAATTAAGCCATAACTTAAACCACTGCCGCCATGCACAGCCATACCTGATGGTTTATTTATTACGATAAGGTATTTATCTTCAAATAAAATATCGTTTTCAAGGCGAGTTACTTTGTCTAATTTTGAAGGAACAAATTCTTCACGCTCAGCAACCCTGATAGGTGCAATACGAAGTACATCTTCAAGCTGTAGTTTATATACAGGCTTAATACGCTTTTTATTAACGCGTACCTCACCTTTGCGCAAAAGTTTATAAATAGCGCTTTTAGGCACCCCTTTTAAATGGGTAATAAGAAAGTTATCAATACGCTGACCTAAATGGTCTTCGTTGATCGTGACATAAGTTACTTGTAAGTCGTTTTTTTCTGACATTGCCTAATCACTAATTTAAGTAAAATAATTTAGTTGCTAACACTGTAATAATAGTGGGATAATCAGCAGCGCAAATATTTAGTATTTGCAAATAACAACGGTGCTTTTTAACACATTAAAACATTCGTGATGCACATTCTGGGTAGCCGATCATACAGATCCGAGTTAAGTTTTCCAAAGCTTTTATGCCTCCTCAGTTAACACGTGCGATCAATTAACGGCAATGCGCGTAATATATTGCTGGTTAAGTTTGAACATGAAGCGATTTTTAACGTGCTAGAGAAAGCAATGAACAGATAATTTGTCTGATAGTGACGACGTAAAAAACGTCGTTCAGCACTAGCTCAATTATTGTAGTACCGTATAGCAGCTTATTTAGAACTAAAAAAATCTAATAAATAAGCGTTCATTAACATCGGCAGCGATTTTTGCTCTTAAAACGGATATTAGCGATACATCAGTATGTATTGCTCACCAACTTAATGAGCCCTACGCGCCTAATATGAATGATATTTAGTAAGATTAATATGACAGGCCGACTTCTGGGTAAAACTTGTAAACGTAGCTGAAAAGCCGACAGTTTTAGCACCATTAAGAATTTAATAGCGATAATAATTGCTATTGTTTGCCAGCATTTAAAATACTGCATACGAGAAACAGAGCCGTTCCGTTAAAGACCCAGTCGTGAGGCTGCACATTCTAAAAATAGGGACAACTGAACAGGCGAGAAAAACATCGTCATGTCAGCGACATAAATAAGTAGAGTAACAATATGAAACGTATGCTAATCAATGCAACGCAGCAAGAAGAAATGCGCGTAGCACTGGTTGATGGCCAGCGCCTTTATGATTTAGATATCGAAAGCCCAGGTCACGAACAGAAAAAAGCCAATATTTATAAAGGCAAAATCACTCGCATTGAACCATCTCTTGAAGCAGCATTTGTTGATTACGGTGCTGACCGCCATGGTTTCCTTCCTTTAAAAGAAATTGCACGTACTTACTTCCCTGCAGGTTACACTTTTCATGGTCGCCCTAACATTCGCGACGTGATCAAAGAAGGTCAAGAAGTTATAGTACAAGTTGATAAAGAAGAGCGTGGCCAAAAAGGCGCTGCGTTAACTACTTTTATCAGTGTTGCTGGTAGCTACTTAGTGCTTATGCCTAACAACCCTCGTGCTGGCGGTATTTCTCGTCGCATTGAAGGTGATGAACGTACTGAACTTAAAGAAGCATTGGGTCGTTTAGAACTTCCTAAAGGTATGGGCTTAATTGTTCGTACAGCGGGTGTTGGTAAATCGTTTGAAGAATTAAACTACGATTTAAAAGCATTATTAGTACATTGGGAAGCAATTAGACAAGCAGCCGATAGTGCTAAAGCGCCATTTTTAATACACCAAGAAAGCAATGTAATATTCCGTGCGATACGCGATTATTTACGTCGTGATATTGGCGAAATTTTAATTGATAAACCACGTGTTTTTGAAGAAGCTAAAGCGCACATTGAGCGTTTTCGTCCTGACTTTATGAGCCGTGTTAAGCTTTATCAAGGTGACACTCCTTTATTTACGCATTACCAAATTGAAAGCCAAATTGAGTCTGCGTTCCAGCGTGAAGTACGCTTGCCTTCTGGTGGTTCAATTGTAATTGACCCAACTGAAGCACTAACGTCTATCGATATCAACTCGTCTAAAGCAACTAAAGGCGGCGATATTGAAGAAACAGCACTTAATACTAACTTAGAAGCAGCCGATGAGATTGCACGTCAATTACGTCTTCGTGACTTAGGTGGTTTAATTGTTATCGACTTTATCGATATGACGCCTCCACGTCATCAACGTGAAGTAGAAAATCGTTTAAAAGATGCTGCTCGTCCAGATCGTGCTCGTGTTCAAATTGGTAAAATTTCACGCTTTGGTTTACTTGAAATGTCGCGTCAGCGTTTGCGTCCTTCATTAGGTGAAGCAAGCCAAGGCCCATGCCCACGTTGTAGTGGACAAGGTACTATTCGTTCAAACGAATCAATTGCGCTTTCTATTCTTCGTTTAATTGAAGAAGAAGCAATTAAAGACAACACAGCACAAGTAAATGCACAAGTGCCTGTTGCCGTTGCTGCTTATTTGTTAAATGAGCAACGTCGAAGTGTTCACCGTATTGAAAAGCATCACAAATGTGACGTAGTGATTATTCCTAATCAACATATGGAAACACCACATTACGAAGTTATGCGTTTACGTAAAGACGAAACACTTGAAACGGTAAGTTACGGACAAGTTGTTGCGCCAGAACCTGAAGCATTTGAGATGTCAAAATCACCAAGTGCACCAGTACGTGAAGAGCCAATGCTAAAAGGTGTTGTAATGCCTTCTACACCGGCTCCACAAGCAGCGCCTACACCAGTAGCTCAGCCTGTAGTAACAGAGACTAAAACTGAAGGTGGCTTGTTTGAAGCAATCACTAAATGGTTTAAATCGTTATTTGCAAGCGAAACAGTAGAAGAGAAAAAAGAAGCTGTAGAAAAAGAGCAGCAAGAAGCGCGTAATAACGCTCGCCGTGGTAACGATAATCGTCGTCGTAATAACAACCAACGTCGTCGTAATAATAACCCGCGCACTAATAAACCACGCAATGAGCGCCCTGCAGCTGAAGAGGAAGTTAAAACAGACTCACCAGCAGCAACAAGCACCGAGACGCAAGAGAGAAACGAGAACCGCAATAAGCGTCGTCGTAACCCTAACTCTCGTAAGCGCCCAGAGCATAAAAGCGAAGAAAAAGATCAAGTTAAAACTGAAGCCCCTGTAAAAGCAGAAGTAGAAACTGATTCTAAGCCAGCTCAAGCTGTAGAGCCTAAAGAGCAAAAGCCTAAGGTTCGCCGTCAACGTCGTAACATACGTAAAAAAGTACGTCTGCAAGATGAAAACGCTGAGCAAGCAAACTCAACAGAGCAAACACCTGAACAAGCGGTAGTGACTGACACTCCACAAGTTCAAGAGCAAGCACCTGTTGTAGAAAAGCAAACACAAGCTCCGGCAGAAAAAACAGCTCACATTAAAGAAGAGAAAGTTGACGTTGTTGATTCTAACGATGAAGCAGCAACTACTGAAGACGAGCAAGAGCAAACACGTACGCGTTCACGCCGTTCTCCTCGTCATCTTCGTGCATCAGGTCAACGTCGTCGACGTCCTGAAGGTGAAGCAGAAGTTAAATCTGACGAAGCCCCTGCATTTGTTCCAGTTGCTGATCAAGCAGCTGCAGAATATGAAGCAGAACTGAAAGCGAAATCTGAAGAAACACCTGTGGATGCAGCGCAGCAAATTGAACAAGCCGTTGCCGTTGAAGACTTAGCAAAAGTTGAAGCTGTAGAAGAGCCAGCTAAAGTTGAAGCGCCTGTAGTAACTCAAGAGCCAGCTAAAGTTGAAACTCCAGTAGCAACTGAAGAGCCAACTAAAGTTGAAACTCCAGTAGCAACTGAAGAGCCAGCTAAAGTTGAAGCGCCAGTAGTAACTGAAGAGCCAGCTAAAGTTGAAGCGCCAGTAGTAACTGAAGAGCCAGCTAAAGTTGAAACTCCAGTAGTGACTGAAGAGCCAGCTAAAGTTGAAGCGCCAGTAGTAACTGAAGAACCAACTAAAGTTGAAACGCCAGTAGTAACTGAAGAGCCAGCTAAAGTTGAAGCAAAAGTGAAAACTGAAAAATCAGCACCGCATGTTAAAACAGCGGTAACTCAAGGGTCTGCAAGTGCGCCAATGGCACAACCTACTCCTGTAGCTGATAGCGAAGTAAAACATACATCTGTAGCAATGGCTCACGATAAACGTGAACTAGTGCCAGACAGTGGTTTACGTGCAGGTTCTATCAAACCTGCTGGTCGTGCAAGCTCTGCAACGACTAGAACAATGAGTGTTGATTAATAACTAACACTTATTAAAAAGCCCCGCTATTTGATAAATAGCGGGGCTTTTTTGTTTACATGCTTTGAATAATTATTAAAGTTTCTTCACGCCCATAATAAGCGATTTGTTCACAAAGAGGTTAAGAGACGCTGCGCTTTTAGAGGTAACAATAAAGCTAAGTCTTGCTAATAAAGCATGGCTTGTGTTTTCTAATTTACTCCTTCTTTGTTCAATAGATCTTTAAGTGGTTTTGTTAACAAAGAAATTAAATAAACAGAAGCGGTGCTTCTCGCGTAAGCAAGCTTCACGCCTACAGCCGAAATTTAACACCGTGAATAAGATTAACGAGTAGACGCACCATTTGTTGGCGTGACGGGCAAAGCCCGTAAAAAGTAATTTGTTCACAAAGAGGTTAAAAGACGCTGCGCTTTTAGAGGTAACAATAAAGCTAAATTGAAAAAGCTCCGCAAATAAACCATCGCTTGTGTTTTCTCATTTACTCCTCTTTCACTTCTCTTTGTGAAATAGATCTTTAAGTGGTTTTGTTAGCAAAGAAATTAAGTAAACAGAAGCGGTGCTTTTGCGTAAGCAAACTTCACGCCTACAGCCGAAATTAAATATCAAGTACAAATTAACCTGTAGAAGCACAACTTATTGTCGTGACGAGTAACGTCCGTAATAAGCGACTTATTCACAAAGAGGTTAAGAGACGCTGCGCTTTTAGAGGTAGTAATAAGGCTAAGTCTTGCTAATAAAGCATGGCTTGTGTTTTCTCACTTACTCTTCTTTCACTTCTATTTTTGCAATAGATATTTTAGTAGCTTTGTTCCGATGCAACAAATTTAGATACCGGTATAAAAAAGCGCGATATAAATATCGCGCTCTTAAATCAACTTTCAACTCGCTCAAATGAGTTTACTCTTTTTCATTTTCCATAAAACGTTGTAGCTGATCTTTTAAGTTTGGCGGAATGCCTTTAATCACTAGTGTATCGGTTGCTTCGTTGTACGTTACGCGCTCACCTAAGTGTTTACGTTCAAAACTTACACTTACACCCCCACCAAGGCCTGAAAACTTAACCATACTGGTTACGGTTTTTTTATCAACGGGGAAAGTTTCTTCCAAGTCATAGCTTTGCTCTTTGCAAAAACTATCAAACGGGCTGTCATCGCCTTTTGTAAGCGTTGCAGATAGATCGCTCACACTTGCATCTTCGCCTGTGGTTACGCAATCATTACAGTAATCAAATACTTGTTTACGTAAATCGTCTTTTTCTGATTTATCAAACTGTTGCTCTGATAAATAATCCTCTACTGCGCTAAGCATTACTTGGCTTTGCTGTTTTGAATCAATACCCTCTTCACAGCCTAAAAAGTCTAAGAAAAAGTCAGCAACTTTACGACCCGCACGTCCTTTGATAAACGAAATATAACGATTATCTTCTGCTTGCGTATCCCATGCTGTTAAATCGATACGAGCAGCGAGTTGCATGCGAGATATATCTAAATGGCGAGAAGCCGCTAAATCAAGCTCAGAGGTCATAGAGTAATGCTCTTTAATGTTAATCATCGCAATTAACATGTAATCGGTAGCAACATACTGATAATGACAAAATACTAAATAGCCTGTTTCACTAAATGCATACTTATCAAGTTCTTCTTTTAAAACCGTTGAGGCTTGCTCGGTCATATGCCAAAAGCCTAGCTCATCGTTACGGTAGCTTTGCATTGCAGATGCTACAACGCTGTTTTTATCACCACTGAATGCACAGTAACCTTTACCGGGTTTACCATTGTATGCATGATGTAATTGTTCGATAAAAACGGCCACTTTATCGTTGATGATCATCTCATCATTTCGAAGGTGAATTTGCGTATCGTCGTCTTTTTTGTCTACATAATGAACGACTAATTTTTTAACGTCTGTTGTCATCTTTGTTTTTCACGCCTCTAGTGTTAAAATACGAGAATATAACTATTTTATTGAACCAACTGATGCCAATCTTATCAAAATACTCTAATGAAGAAGTAGAACAAATCGTCGATCAGCTTATTGATGTGCTAACTAAACACAATGCGCCGGTAGATTTAAGCCTTATGTGTTTAGGAAATTCTATCACGCATATCTTAAAAGAGCATGTACCAACAGGGAAAAGACAAGCCGTAACTGAGAACTTTGCAAAAGCTCTATCACAGTCGGTTAAATAAACTCTATGAATTTATCGCAGCACAATCAGTTTTCATCAAAAGCGAGTCAGCTATTAAGCTGGGGCCATTGGTTTACTTTTGCCAATATTGGCTTGGCGCTATTTATTAGCTTAAGCTACTTATTTGCCGACTCGCCACCAACAAGCTTTATGGGCATTACTTATATGCTAGTAACGTGGTTAAGCCACACTAGTTTTATCGCCTTTTTAGCGTTTGTGCTGACGGTATTTCCGCTTAGTTTAATATTCCCCTACCCACGACATATACGAGGCATGGCGGCTGTTATAGCCACACTAGGCGCTTCACTGCTTACCCTTGATGCTTATGTTTACGTTAATTTGGGTTATCATCTAAGTATATCTGCCTTGCCTGAAATCATTTCATTGTTGTGGCATCGTTTAACCAGTTCACCTGCTTTAACAACCATTTTAGCCAGTGGGATTGTATTACTTATTTTAGGCTTTCAGCTACTTGTGAGTAATTACACATGGCAACACCTTGAGCGCTTAAAACAATATAAATTTGCACGTTACGCAATTTCATTTTTAATAGTGTGTTTTTCACTTAGTCACAGTATTCATATTTGGGCTGACGCAAATTTAAACTTTGACGTAACGAAGCAAGATAATGTACTACCACTGTCATACCCTACTACCGCTAAAAGTTTATTAGCTAAAAATGACCTGCTTGATATAGAAAGCTATAAGCAAGCACATAACGTAAAAATTAATAACCAAAACATTAGTTATCAAATGCCAAGCCCGCTTGATAAGTGCGAGGACTACACACAAGCCAATGTAGATATTTTTGTATTTGAAACCCAGCAACAACTCGCTAAATTTGTTGCCGATAATAAAAACTTACACAAAACAGAGCAGTTTTTACAGCCAACTAATCACGACGATATGCTATTTAGCTTAGTGTATGGTTTGCCAGCTTTTTATAAAGCAGCAATTTTAAGAGATCAAACTCTTCCCGCATGGCAAAGTCAGCGCCGCAGCATTGAAGTAACCGGCGTGGAAGAACTTAGTTTTATAAATGATCAAGCACATAGTTCTAGCGCAATTAGAGTTATTAAAAGTAGCGATAACGCCGTTGTACGAGATGATAAAACACAGGTTTTTGCTTTTAGTCTTGCCAATAACAAGCAAGAAGTAGTAACAACATCAACTTTATATAGCTCCGACAAACGTATTTCTAAAGTAGATGGACTTATTCAACCTAGCGATTTAATTGCAACAAGTGTTGGCCAATATTTAAATTGTAAAGCCATTGCTAAGCAAACAATGCTGGGCGTTAATTTATACAAGAAAAAAGATGATATGGGCGTTAACTACTCTCAGGGTGTCGTTATAGCCTATAAAAAAGATAGGATTACCTTAATAGATTCAGATGGTAACTTTAAAAACATCTCTGCCGCTGAAGGTTTTTCTATTGAACAAGGTTTAGATATACCATTTTTAGTACAGAGTATTAAAAAGCTCAAAACCTTTACCCAATAACAGTTATCCTAACCTAGCTTGATATACCACCAAGCTAGGTTATAGTTTTATATTGTTGTTAGATATAAAAACCAAGGATGACACGTATGTTTAAAACTTCTCGTTATATTCTCCATTCTAGCTTTTTACTTATCAGTTTTTTTAGCTTTAGCGATACCACTTACTACAAATGTGTAACAGAAAAAGGCACAATCTTCTCTCAACTGCCGTGTGACGACGAAGCAACGACTTATAAAGTTAACACGACGGGTAATCAGTATTCTGGTCCTAAGGTTGACTACACTAAACAACTGAATGAGCTTGAACGTGAAAGGCTTCTATCTGGCTTACAGGCAGAGCTTCGCAGTAATAACCATAAACTAACAATACTTGATCGTAATAAGCAGCGTACCGAATATAAACAACAAGAACGATTAAATCATATTCTAGCCGTTGAAGATAAAAAGCGTATTACCAAAGACATTACTAAAAAACTAAAAATAATTAATAAAGAGTACAAAAAAGATGTATTGGTTATTACTAAACAAATTAAAATTCTCGAAAAAAAGATAGCTCAATACCAATAAATCACTGTTAATTAGCAAGTAATATTTATCTTGGTTTTAAACTTAAAATAACATACCCTTAACACAATAGAGTATAAGCTCTAGGGACTATTAAGGAGTGCAAATGCAGCCTCGCCATATTGCTGAATTAATTTTAACGGGTTTTAAAAGGCACTATCAGCTATTTCAAAAAACAACGGCCAAAGCCCCTCTCGCCTTTGCAAAAAAAGATTGGCAAGCAATTAATGATATCAGCCGTTTGCGTATCAGCTATTATGATGATCGTGTTAACGAAACCACACAAGCGCTAAAAAAAGAAACCCCAACAGAGCAATTAGATGAAAGCCTATGGCTCGAAGTTAAAAAGATATATCAGCACTTTTTATGTTTCCACCCTCAAGCAGAACTCGCCGAAACCTTTTATAATTCTGTATTTTGCCGGCTGTACCATAGGCGCTATTTTCATAATGACTTTATATTTGTAGAAGCAACCTTAAAAGATGCTCCTTCAATACCTGTAGAAGCAGAATATAGGACATATTTTCCAGTAGTTGATGGCCTAAAGCCAACAATAAAGCGCATTATTAATCATTTTGATTTTAAAGCCCCATTTGTAAATTTAGAGCGTGATATTCGCCTTCTTGTTAAAGCTTTTTATAAACAAGCCCCCGATACACATCATCAACCTTGGCAAATGCGCTTTGATATTTTGCACACACCTTTTTACCGTAATAAAGCAGCTTATATAGTAGGACGTGTTGTTTCAAAAAGTGGTGTTCAGCCTTTTATAATCGCCGTATTACACGATGAAGATAACGGATTATATTTAGATGCACTTTTAACTAAATCGTCTCAAATGCGTGTCATTTTTGGCTTTGCCCGCGCCTACTTTATGGTAGAGACTCATGCGCCTTCAGCACTTGTCCGGTTTTTGAATCAGCTTATGCCAAACAAAACACTTGCTGAGCTCTATAACGCAGTGGGTTTTCATAAGCAGGGTAAAACTGAGTTTTATCGAGAGTTTTTAAATCACTTATCTCACTCTAATGATGAGTTTACAATTGCACCGGGTACTCCCGGTATGGTGATGATGGTATTTACCCTTCCCTCATTTGGTTATGTTTTTAAAGTAATAAAAGACAAATTTGGTGAAAGTAAGCCCTTCGGCCGTGATACCGTATTAAAGCGTTATCAACTAGTAAAAAACCATGATCGCGTTGGCAGAATGGCCGATACCATAGAGTATTCTAACGTCGTATTTCCTTTGGCACGTTTTGATAGTAATTTACTTGCGCAATTACATAAAACAATTGGCTCATCAATGGTAATTGAAGGCGAATGGTTGATCATCAAGCATTTATATATTGAACGGCGCATGACACCACTCAATTTATTTTTAGAAAATGCTGATGAAGAAAGTGCCGCAGACGCGATTGAAGAATACGGGCAAGCTCTAAAAGAAATGATTGCCGTTAATATATTTCCTGGCGATATGCTCTTAAAAAACTTTGGTGTAAGTAAGCACAAACGTATTATTTTTTACGATTACGATGAAGTTCAATACCTAACAGATATGAACTTTAGAGCATTACCAAAAGCAAAGAGCTACGACGATTATTTAATGGATGAACAAAGTTACTCTGTTGCACCACAAGATGTATTCCCAGAGCAGTTATGTACATTTGTAATGCCTAATCCTATGTATAAAAAGTTTTTCCTCAGCACTCATCCAGAGCTTATAGATGTTAGCTTTTGGAAGCAGGCGCAACAAAATATAAAAAATGGGCAGGTAAGTCATATTTACCCATACCCGACAGCACAGCGGTTTATCCATCACTGGTAGACGCAAAGGACACACAATGAATATAAGTAAAATAGATTTAAATTTACTCGTTTATCTCGATACATTGCTTCGAGAATGCAATGTAACACGCGCTGCTAATCAATTGAGTATTACGCAGCCCGCAATGAGTAATGGCCTTAAACGTCTTCGTAACTTATTTAACGACCCTATTTTAGTTCGTACCAGCGATGGTATGGTCCCGACAGAGCGCGCTTTAGAGTTACAACCCGTTATTCGTGGCATATTAATGACGCTTGAAGAAACCCTAGCACCCAATAGAGAATTTGAGGCAAGCCAGAGTAAACGTGTATTTAGAATAATGGCCAGTGATTACGCTGCAAGTACGTTAGCGCCAAAGCTCTTAAGTAAACTACACGAAGAAGCCCCCGATACTACTTTAGATATACTCACACCAAGTGATGTAACCTTTCATGACGTAGAAAACGGCAAAGTAGATATGGCAATCAACCGCTTTGAAAACTTACCTCAGTCTTTTCATCATAAACGTATTTGGAAAGACAGTTTTTGCTGCTTAGTTAAGGCCGACAACCCTATTATTGAAAACTTTAGCCTCGACAGCTACTTAAAAGCGCGCCATATATGGGTGAGTAAAACAGGTTTTGGTGTAGGCGTGGGCATGGACCCTAAAGATGTGCAAAAACTTGGTTGGGTTGACGAAGCACTTGCCCACTTTGGTAAACATCGCAACATTGCCACTTTTACGCGTAACTACCATGTAGCGATTCATTTAGCTAAAGAGAAAAATTTGATTGCGACCCTTCCTTCAAAAGCCGCAAATATATACTTAGATGATCCGGGGCTTAAAATTTTAGAGCCACCGTTTCCAATTCCTCCTTTTGAGCTTGATATGATTTGGAGCCCACTGTTACATCGCGATGCGAGCCACATCTGGTTACGCCAAAAAGTCGCTGAAGTAGCTGAAGAGCTAAAATAACTTTATTACACAATATAATGTAAAAATTGCTAGGTTAATACTTTCCTCATTAACTTAGCCCCTTTCTGAAATGAAATTAAACCAATAAAATCAAATGACTACATAAAAATAAAAACGTGGAACGTACATTGCTTTTATTAAATTGAACTATACATTCATTTAATAAAAGAGGTCATTATGAACACCCATCAAGGATCAGAAGTAAATCATATTACTGACATCATTCAAGTTATGAACAGCGGCATCGACTTTTATCAAAAAGCACAGGAAAAAGTTGAAGACCCTGCTATCGGCGCACTTTTTCAGCGTATGATAGATGCCCGAAAAGTGAGTGTTGAGCGTTTGCAGCCATATGCAATTAATGAAAAAGGCGAACGCGAAGATGGTTCATCTTTCGCAGTTGAAGCACGTCGTGCATACACAGCCTTACTTACTACATTCACCTCACATAACGACAGCACGTATGTAAAAGAGCTTGAAGAAGTAGAAGATAAAACGCTTGTAGAAATTAAAGCCGCTATGGATAAACCACAACCGGCTGATTGCGAAGCTGCTCTGGCTAAAACATTATTAACGATGCAAAGCTGCCATGCAGAAATGAGCCGCATGCAAAAAAATTAAGTATAAAATGGCTTAGTTATTTCAACTAAGCCATATTTAAATTAATCCTCTAAGGTCACAGCTAAAGCTGCATATTGCCTGAACCAGGTGATGTTACTCACTGCATGCCTCATAATATTATTTGAACGATTTATGATTGAAGGTTCAAACTTAGATAATTCACGCCAATCATATGAGAATGCAATTTGTTCACCTTTACTGCTAATACCTTCTCCGGTTACAAATTGTGGAATAGGCCCTGGACCAATGGCAATGCGTTCAACGGCTGTTTTAGCTAAGCAATTCATAATATCCAAGTTGTTAAAATACCCCTCTTCATCAGCTACAATAAATAAGCCAACATCAATATGTCCATGATTAATATCTTCATATTTCTCGTATGATGGACCACGACGATCCCAATTATAATTCCACGTACACGCGCCATCATCTTGGTATTCTAGATTTTCAGTAAAAAAATCTATAATACCCATTATTTTAGATTTATAGAAATCAGGTCTATCACTCCATTTATCTAGATACAGCATCGCTGTTGCCATTGTCAGGTTATGATTATGAGCTAAAGGATTACTATATAAACCAGAGTCACCATAGTTATCGTTATAAAGATTAACGTAATAAAAACTTCCTTTAATCGAAGAGTTTTTACTAATGCTATACGAGCTGTCATGGCTATCTACTATCTTTTGGGCGGCTAATATAGAAATGTCCGCAAAGTTATAA
Source organism: Pseudoalteromonas sp. NZS127_1 (assembly GCF_015864295.1). Lineage (NCBI taxonomy): Bacteria > Pseudomonadati > Pseudomonadota > Gammaproteobacteria > Alteromonadales > Pseudoalteromonadaceae > Pseudoalteromonas > Pseudoalteromonas sp. NZS127_1. The sequence continues at coordinate 98,033 of NZ_JADYXO010000004.1, forward strand.
TAATCAGATAATTTTTGAGTTTTTATTATATCAACTATACGCATAACACCGTTTAAAATCATACCATCCGTCAAAACAGTTATACTCGAATCAGAGAGTGATCTTTTCCAGCCAGGGGCAATTTCATCTCTTTCATTTAAAAATAATTTAGGTGCCCGCTTATAGCTATTTGTTTCAGAAAATCCATTTGTACTTCTCACCAAATCCGTATCACTAAGCATTTTGTTAGCTAATTCAATAGCCATATCTAAATACTTGAGCTTATTGGTTACATTATAGAAATGCAGATAAGTACGTAACCAATAATACCCATTCCAAGCATATTCATTGCCAGTATTAGACTCATTATTAATCATTGGATTGCCCGGATACTCTGCAAATATCAGTTCAGCTAAACTTGAAACATTATCTACATCAGAAACTTTAGGATTAGGAACGTCTAAACCGCTTATTAAATCAGCAGATGTAATGTTATGTAATTCAAAGAATGAGTTCTGGTTTGCGGAAATAAGTTGTGGCTCTCCTCTGTCACTTATTCCAAAATTACGGCTATTTTCAATGTTATTCAGGTCTATTAAGCCTAGTCCCTGAAGAGCTCCGTCAGAAAATTTATTTGACCTCCTAAATAACCAATTAAATGATACGTCAGTAGGAACAATAAAGTCTTTTTTAACTGAAACACTTTTTAATCCGTCTGAAGCAATTAACTCTCCATTTTTTACTGTAACTTCTAAAAAACGTGTTTGATAAAAGTTTAACTTATTCCAGACGCCGGGGTATTTGTCTCCAAATTTCATTTGTATACTTGACTGATTAAATAGTAAAAACTCTTTTGTATTTGAGTTAGAAAGTAAATAGGTTTTCTTGGAAGGGTCATTGGGTGTTTCCCCTAGCCACACTACAATTTTGAATGGACCGGTGGGTTGCCAAACATCAAAGCTAGCAAAGCTATTGACGCCGTTAAACTTTATAGCGGTATCAGCTAAAACAGTTTTAATACTAAACGAAAATATTAGTAAAAGGGTAAGTATTAATTTGATCTTCATCATACTCATACGATCTCCAAGTGAGATGGCATGACGCTTTACTGCACACAATATATATGTATGAGGCGATCCCGCTATCATAGGCTGAGCCCTTAGACCGGAGACTTTGCGTCTTCACCTTTCAGTGAATTTGCCGAAATTAATGTTAATAAACTTATTCAACATGTTTAAAAAACAATCAGAACAAGTGAAATTCTAACCCTTTAGTGCTTGATGTCAACTATAGAAAGTCATAAATCATTAGTAAAAAAGTAATTCATTTCTAAATTAGTAAGTTACGAAACCAAAAAAAGGACCTTACGGCCCTTTGAGTTAAATAACGAAAGGGAGTGTTATTAATTAAAAACGGTATTCTGCGCCTACGTAGTAGTAAGCACCGTTAAATCCAAATGGTGCCGAACGACGTGAGTAGTCAAACACACCTGAGCTACTTATTACTGTGTTGCCACTAGCATCCACAATAGTACCTGAGCGAGAGTTACCTATTTCGTTTTTATCTGGGTAAACGTCAAACAAGTTGTTTGCACCAATGTTTACCGACAAATCTTCAGTAACGAAGTAGTTAACTTTAACGTCAGTTAAAATCTCTGCACCATACGTTTGACGACCACCATCTTCTACTGTGTACTCACCAAAGCGATTAAGTGACAGGTTAACTGTCCAATCATCACGTTGATAAAGTGCACTTAAGTTAATACGATCCTCTGGTTGCCACTCTTCAATAATAGAGATGTCTTCAGCTGAAAATATATCGTCTACATTTACTGTCTCAAGGCTTGAGCCAGCAGGCGAAAATAACGATACAACATCTGTTTTAGTAAAGTTAGCTGCAAGTGTAAAATCAAGCGTGCCGCCTAAACCTTCAGTGTTCCACGTTGCTACAAAATCAACACCGCGAGTTTCTGTATCTGCACCATTTAAGAAAAACTGACCTACGCCTGCCCCCGCACTATTTAATGCAGCATCAAGGCTTGTAGATAAACCTTTACCTAAGCGGTCACTAATTACAATACGGTCGTCAATATCAATTGAGTAGTAATCAACGGTTACGTTAATATTATCGGTAACGTTATAAACAATACCTAAACTACGGTTTTGTGATTTTTCTTCTTTAAGCTTTGGAATACCTAAGCTTTGCGCAAGTGTTGAATCGTTTCTAAATGTCCCAACCTCTTCTGCCACTAAGTTACCATTAGCACCAACAACAAATTGCGTACTTACATTGTTGAAGTAAAGCTGCTGCATTGAAGGCGCTCTAAAACCTGAGCTTAATGCACCGCGTAATGAAATATCGTCGGTTACAGACCAGTTACCAGCAAGTTTAAAGTTTACTGTGTCGCCAAAGCCTTTGTAGTTATCGTAGCGAAGTGCACCCGATAAAATCACATCTTCAATTACATAAGCTTCTGCATCTACGTAAAATGAAATTACATCACGCGATTCATCAACCGATGATGCAGGAGACGAGCCACCAAAACCTTGCGAACCACCCGATGCGTCTTCAGAGCCAACACCGCCACTTAAACCATTGTAAATACTTACACCATTTAATGTGTCGTAATCGCGGTATGCGTACTCATTACCTTCTAAAATACGGTATTCGTCAGTACGGATTTCAGCACCCATTGCTAAAGAATAATCATCAAAGTTTTGCGTAAAATCAATATTGATTGTTTGCAGTGATAATTCCATGCCATAAGCGTATGCTTCACGTGGGATAGTTGTACGAATATCAGCAGCACTTAAACCTTGGTCATAACGTAAAAAGTTAGCGTATGAGGCATTGATAGTGTCACTTGTCGTGTAATCAATGCTGTTTTCACCATAGGTGTAAGATAAATCAAGGCTTGCATCGTTATCAAACTCAGTTTTATAACCAAAGTTGTACGAGATATCGTCGATAGTTGTATTAATTTTTGGTAAGAAACCTAATGGAACCGTCGCATCGTTATCTTGTAGTACTGGGTTACCACCTGCATTTGCATTATGACGGAAAAATGCAGCCGACTCATTTTCACGTGTTGAGTAAGTAATAAAGCCGTAAAGCTCGCCATCACCTAACTCGTAACCGGTATTAATTGTTAAACCAAACTGCTGAGAATCAGCATCACCAATTCTGAATGTATCACGATCGGCTGTCAGTTCACGCGGATCGCCAGCAAGTAAAGTACCGTCACTTAGTTCTGTACAACCATAAAACTGACAAGAGCCATGTAAACCTGCACGGTTAGTCGGTGCACGGTCACGGTAATTGATAGTTGTATTTAAATAGCCGTCATCACCTAGCGCAAAGCCCTTATTAAAATCAAGGTTAATGGTTTCGCCATCGCCTTCAGAATATTGACCGTAGTTAATAGCCGCTTTGCCACCTTCGCTACCATCTTTAAGTACAATATTAATAACACCTGCAATTGCATCAGAACCATACTGAGCAGCAGCGCCATCACGTAGCACTTCAATGCGTTTAATTGCAGAGGCTGGTATTGCATTCATATCAGTGCCTGCGGTACCACGCCCAACAGAGCCATTAATATGAATAATACTTGCTTGGTGACGACGTTTGCCGTTAATTAACACCAATGTTTGATCGGGACCCAAACCGCGAAGTGTCGCAGGTCTTAAAGCATCAGTACCGTCACTAATTGCAGAGCTTGAAAAGTTAAATGAAGGGGCGATAGACTGTAGCATACGACCAACTTCTGTTTGGCCTGTATTTTCAAGCGCTTCTGCACTTAAGATATCTACTGGAACGGGTAAATCTTCAACTGAACGTCCTGCTACACGGCTACCGACAATAGCAATTTTTTCAATTTTTTCTTGAGCGACTTCTTCTGCTGCGTTTACACCTTGCGAATTTACTGCAAGTAAAGCTGGTAATACTGCTGCACTGACCGCTGAAAGCTTCATCATGTTGTTATCATTCCTGTTGATTTGTTTGAGTTTTATACTCAGTAAACCATTTTGATCAACAACCGCATCGAGCTCAGTCCCACCTAATAATGCCTCAAGAGCATCTAGCTGAGTGTAAAATCCATACACTGAATTTGCATCATACTGCTTTGCCAACTCATAAGAAAACACCACGGTTTGCTCTGTTTGTTTAGCATATTCAATTAAGGCTTTGTCTGCTCGCTGCGCTTTTATATCAAATTGCACCATTTGCCCAGTGGTTTGAGTTGCGGCTTGTACACTCAAGCTAAAAATAGCCGGTGCAAGTACACTCAATCCACTCAATAAATGCGTTTGGTTACTGCGCAACTTACATAAACAGCTGACAAACAAAAATCCTCTATTGTTTTGTTTCTTTTTTTTAATGTTTTTTTTACGTTCAATCTTTATTGATGCAACTTTATCTAACATTAGTTTGATTTGCATAACGTCTACTTATGATTCTGTATGGTGTTTTAGCGTTACTACATGCTCACCTAAACGCTCATGATCAATAGAAAAATTAGTCTGTAAACTCTCTAGTAAACCTTCAACGTCACCTGCTTTAAATACCCCAGCTACTTTAATACTGGCGAGCTCGGCTGATGAAAGCTCAAAACGTGTGGCGGTATAGCGACTTACTTCATTTAAAGCATCGCTTAACTCTTCTCCATTAAAAATAAGCATGCCATTTTGCCATGCCAAATCGCGTTGTACGTCGTTCATTGAAAGCTGGGTAATTGGCTTTGTAACGCTTTGCTCTATAATTACTTTTTCGCCTGAGGTAACAATATTGGCATTAATTTGACGAATTTTTTGCGTGCTGTTATCTGCAAGTTGATAATCTTTAAAGTCATTTGCATCAACCGCTACACTAGGGTCGGTGATCATCACTTTGCCTTCGGTAACAACAAGCTCTAAATCTGACGAAGTATTGCGCTGTACATTAAAAACAGTACCCAGAGCGGTAAAACTTTTATCTCCCGCCATAACACTAAACGGGCGCGTAGCATCTTTTGCTACATTAAAACGCCCTTCTCCACGGCTTAGCAGTAACTGCCTACGACCTTTGCTGTACGCAACTTCTAGTAAGCTATTAGTATTAAGCTGCACTATAGTGCCGTCTGGCAATACATAGGTTGCTTGCTCGCCTACTTTTGTTTTGTAAATTTTAGTGTAGTTAACTTTTGCAAGCTCTTGGTTATAGCCGTTTTCTAAATTAATTAATAAGTAGCTGCATACCATTAGTGCCGCAAATAAACTCGCTGCAATTGAGTAAGAAAACATCCACTTATTTTTTGATGCTTTAGTATTGTTACGCTGAGGAAATAAATGACTTAATTCATTTAATACCGAAAGCTCATCCCAAAGTTGAGCAAGCTCGTATATAGAGTCTTGATGGGCGATGCTTTGCATCATCCATAATTTAAATTGCTCTTTTTCATCATCAGTTAAACCACGATCAATCGCGCTTATCCAATCACATGACTTTTCTAAAATTAAATCTTTTGAATTAAATTGATGAACATTACTCATTCTGCGACCCTCTTAACTGATATAGGGTGTGCTTGAGCTTTAGGATGCGTTTGAGAGCCTTGCTCATGTTCACGCATGTACAACATGGTTTGTAACAACCCTTTGGCAATGTGTTTTTCAACAGTGCTTTGGCTTAACTGCATTTGGTCTGCGATCTCTTTTTGGCTCATGCCGTAAACTTTTTTTAATATAAAGCATTTACGGATCGATGAGCTTAGTTGCTCAGTAGCTCTACAAAAAAGTAAAAAGCGCTCTTTAGATGTGTATTCATCTTCAAGCTTCATTGATTTAAGTAATACGGGTAATTCGTTATCGTTTTCTAACGAATCATTAAATTTGTTGTCCCACTTAGCTATATGGTTAAGTGCTAGGTGTTTTGCTGTTTTAAGCATGTAACTGCGGGTAAACTGGATGTCTTGTTTTAAATCAGCTTCATAGCTTTTTACAAAGGTTTCTTGCACAATATCTTCTACATCGTCGGGTTGAACAATGCGCGATACAAAACGTTTGAGCTGTTTAGATATATCAACAAATGTTGACGTGAATTTTACTTTTTTCGTCATCCTTAACATCCACCTGTTGTTATTTTTGTTGTTATTTTTATTACCAATAGATTACGAGTTTTTGATATAAAAACAAGCTCAAATGTTAATTCTGGGTTATTTAAATGGATAGGAAGATAAATGAGTAAATTTTTAGATTATATCCGACTTAGTTTCTTTGCATTCGGTTTACTACTTGGAGTGCAAATCCCTGCATTTATAAGCGATTTTGGCCAAGCATTATCAGCCCAATTAATTGAAGCTAATAGTGCCATTGCACCTTTTAAAAACGATGCAGCTAAGTATTTTAATAATGATTTAAATAAGCTAATTAAACACTATAAAAATATTGATGATGGGATTGTGAATAAAGGTGCAAGTAATATCAGTACACTTTACACACGACAACAAGACTTACAAATCGCTGTAAATAGGTTTGCGCAATCTCCATATATTTTTACTATGATCAGTGGCATGAGCGATGTAAAGCAACAAGTGTGGCAACGCTTTGAAGGTCAAATCATTTTAAAAAAAGACTCTATTATAGCCGCCATTGTTGCAGCTATTATAGTTGCCTTACTTGCCGAGCTTACTGGTTATTTGTTTTTAACTGGAGTAAAACGCTCATTTAAACGCTTATTCGCAGCTCAAAAATAGTGATTTCATAAAGTCATAAAATACATCGGTTTTGCGGGTAGTTAAGCTATTTTGCGGACGCAAAAACCAAACTGGTGCATCATCTTGTGCCATTACACCGGGCATAACTTCAACTAAAATGCCATTTTTAATATCTTCATGAATAGCTATCATTGATTTAATTGCAATGCCATGACCTGCAATGGCTGCTTGAGTCATATTGTCGGAATTAGAAATAGTAAAGCGTGTTCTTGCATTAAAAGTATGTGTTTTACCTTGTTCATCAAAAAGCTTTAATTGGCGCTGCCACGGCAGGCAAACCCAATAGTGTTCGCTCAATTGAGCTAAGCTTTTAGGCATGCCATATTTTTTTATGTAACTAGGAGCTGCGCAAAGTATACGTTTGTTGTTTACTATTTTCCGTGACAGTAAACCGGAATCATTTAATTGTCCTACACGAATTGCCACATCTTGTGCGTCATCAACCACATTTACAAAATGATCAGTAATTAAAAAATCAAGTTTTAGTTCAGGATAGGCCTGCTCTAACTCATTGAGTCTTGGCATTACGTATTTTGAAAAAATCCAAGGGGGCATAGTCACGCGTAATAAACCACTCACAGATGAACTACGCGCACCAATACTATGCTCAGCGTCGTGCAGCGCCTCCATTATAGCGCCAACTCGCGTATAAAATATTTCACCTGCGGGAGATAACCGTACTCGTCGGCTATCTCTAAAAACAAGTACTGTTGCAAGCTCACGTTCTAATTTACTTAAGCGATGGCTTACCGTTGCAGGCGATAAACGCTGCTCACGCGCAGCAGCAAGCACCCCTTTATTTTCAACTACTGCTATAAATGTTTCTAGGTCGCTTAAATTATACATAAAGATGCCATTGTGCACTTTTTAATGTTTAACATTTTCGAATGAAGCTTTCAGTTTTGCAATGTTTATTTAAATATGTAAAACACTATAATTGCAAATAGTCTAATTATTGAGGTTCAATCATGAGTTTAAAAGCGCAAATAGATGCCTATAACGTACAAAAAGATGCCAAGTTACCGGCTGACGTTTTAGCATTAATGAACACTACAAACGAAGAGCTTATTGCACAGCATATTAAAGACAATGCGTTGCAAATTGGTCAAAAAGTAGAAAACTTCAGCCTAGCCAATCATAAAGGCGAAAAGATTGAGCTTGCGGATTTATTAAAAAAAGGCCCGGTAATTATTAGCTTTTATCGTGGTGGCTGGTGCCCATATTGTAATTTAGAGCTAAAAGCACTTAATGACTACTTACCGCAATTTAAAACTCAAAATGCTCAGTTAGTCGCAATATCACCACAACTGCCTGATGAAACTCTCTCAACTGCACAAAAAAACGACCTTGAGTTTGATGTGCTTTCAGATGTTAGTAATAAAGTAGCTGAGCAATTTGGTTTATTGTTTACACTCGATGAGCGTATTCAAGCGTTATACACACAATTTGGTATTGATTTTGAACACTACTACGGCGATAAAAGCTTTAAATTGCCGCTACCGGCTACTTATGTGATAAACCAAGAAGGTATTATTACATACGCATTTTTAAACGAAGACTACACCCTACGCGCAGAACCTACTGATGTTATGGCAGCACTTGAATCGGAGAATAACTAATGTCTATTTTAAAATCGTTAAAAACACTTACTCTTTCACTACTTGTTGGCACAAGCCTTGTGTCAGGTTATGCAGTCGCTGATGAACCAAAAGAACAAACAAAGCCCAAAGTGCTTATTTTTGATGTAAACGAAACCCTACTTGATTTAACGTCAATGCGTACCTCTATTGGTAAAGCACTAGGCGGGCGTGAAGATTTATTACCACTGTGGTTTTCGACTATGCTGCACCATTCATTAGTAGATACAGTAAGCGGTAGTTATCACGACTTTGGGCAAATCGGGGTGGCGTCACTCCTTATGGTTGCTCAAAACAACAATATTGATATTACTAGTGAACAAGCTAAAACAGCTATTGTTACGCCTCTTTTAACGCTTCCTCCACACAGCGATGTTAAAGAAGGACTGGCAAAACTTAGAGCACAGGGCTATAAATTAGTAAGCCTTACAAATTCTTCAAACAAAGGTGTAAAGGCACAGTTTGAAAGCGCTGGTTTAATGTCTTACTTTGATGCACGTTACAGCATTGAAGATATTAAAATTTACAAACCAGACTTACGTGCTTATGAATGGGTACTTAAAAAGCTAAATGTAGCACCAAATGAAGCAATGATGGTTGCAGCCCATGGCTGGGATGTTGCTGGCGCAAAAGAAGCGGGCTTACAAACCACTTTCATTGCACGCCCAGGTAAAGCACTTTATCCATTAGCTAAAAAACCAGATCACGTTGTGAAAGATTTACATGAATTAGCCGCTCTACTTAAATAAGTATGCGCTGATGAATCAATACCCAAGCGGCCAATGTTAGGATGACATTGGCCGCTTTTTTATACCTAACCCTAATAATTTAGAATTTTAGTGTATTTATTTTCATAAAAAACATGTTAAAAAATTGAATGTAAACAAAGCATTTAGCCCGCTATGAGTTACTTTATCTGCTAGCAATTTAGTACTCACAACGCTACTATTAAATAAATACGTGGTGGAGAACATAATGAATAGTGAAAGATTAGGTGAGTTTGAGCAGTACTTTCAAATTAATGAAAGTATAAGAGTGAATTTATTCGCCGTATCGAACGGACAAGTTCCTAAATCGCAGCTTGAGCTAGAAGACGATATCCCCCCACTATTTAGATTAGCAAATGAAGTAAGTGAACTTGAGCAAAGCTCGTTACGACCCCTGCGTAACCTAGGCGATATAGCACAAGAGCTAGCTACATTTTTACAAGCGCAGTCACGTAAAATAGATTTAATAATGAGCCATATTTTGGCCTCAGAACAAGCCCAAGATAATGCAATACAATGTGATAGCTACGGCGGTGGCGGTATTCGCTTTACATCACCCGAAGTACACTCAATTGGCCAAGCATTTAGAACAAAACTGTTTTTGCACCACGAAGCCTCTGCGGTTTATTGTTACACCGAAGTTGTGACAGTAGAAAAACAAGATAGCGAACATTATCAATACACCCTACTCTTTACCGCAATTAGAACCACTGACCAAGAACTTATTGTTAGAGCAAGTTTACATGCTCAAACCCGCCAACTTAAAAAACGTCAAGAACTTGATCAAAACCAAGCCGATCTAAACAGTGATAATTAGCTGACATCTTTATGTAAAATGCTAAACTAGCGTCATCTTAATTAGTATATAATATTCATGAACTTTAGACTTTTACCAGAATGGGCCGAGCAAGACGCTGTTATGCTTACATGGCCTCATAAAGACACAGATTGGGCTGATAATTTAGCACGTGTAGAACCTGTATATATTGAGCTTGCTAAACATATAACAACGCAGCAACAGCTTGTTATTGTGGCGCATAACAGTGCCTTAAAAATGCATATTACAGCATTGCTAAATAGCGCTAACATCTCTCTTAATCGTGTTCATTTTGTAGTAACGCCTACCAACGATACCTGGGCGCGCGATCATGGCCCGCTTACTTGCGCCGCTATTGATTCACCAGAGCAACTAAAAGTATATGATTTTACTTTCAATGGTTGGGGCAATAAATTTGAAAGCGCATTAGACAATCAAATTAATCGTACTTTGGTAAAAGAGCTAAGTAGCACAAACAACCAATATCAAGCGCTCGATATGGTACTTGAAGGTGGCGGTATTGAAATAAACGAGCATGGTGTGTTGCTAACAACCAGCGAATGTTTGCTTAACAAAAACCGTAACTCAGATTTAAACCCTGCTGACATAGAAGTACTTTTAAAAGAGCACTTGGGCGCAACACATTTTTTATGGGTTGATCATGGCTATTTAGCCGGTGATGACACCGACAGCCACATTGATACCTTAGTGCGCTTTGCTCCAAATAATACCCTTGTATATGTGCAGTGTGACGATAAAACTGATGAGCACTTTAGCGCACTTGATGCAATGGAAAAACAACTAAGAACCTTTAAAACTGCCGATAACACCCCATATAACTTAATTGAGTTACCGTGGCCAAAAGCCGCGTATGACGATGAGCAAACACGCTTACCGGCTACCTACGCTAACTACTTAATTATTAATAATGCTGTGCTTGTGCCAACGTATAATGATGCCAATGATGAACGTGCTCTAGCACAAGTTCAAAAAGCATACCCACAACACACTATTATTGGCGTTAATTGCCAACCAATAATTAAACAATTTGGCAGCCTGCACTGTATTACAATGCAATTACCTCGTGGATTTTTAGCTGGAGCAGCACAATGACAAGCCCTGCAAAATTAACCGTTGCGTTAGTGCAACAAAGCAATACCGATAACGCTCAGCACAATATGGCAAAATCAATGAGTGCCATTCGTGAAGCCGCTCAAAAAGGTGCAAAACTGGTTGTACTTCAAGAGCTACACCGAAGCCTCTATTTTTGCCAAACCGAAAATGTTGACGTATTTGATTTAGCCGAAACCATTCCAGGCCCTAGCAGTAACGCCTTAGGTGGGCTTGCTAAAGAGCTAAGCATTGTTATTGTGGCCTCTTTATTTGAAAAACGCGCTACGGGCCTTTATCACAACACCGCGGTTGTATTAGAACAAGATGGCAGTATTGCGGGTAAATACCGCAAAATGCATATTCCTGATGACCCTGGTTTTTACGAAAAATTCTACTTTACCCCAGGTGATATCGGTTTTGAGCCTATTCAAACCTCGGTGGGTAAATTAGGCGTGCTAGTATGTTGGGATCAATGGTTTCCTGAAGCTGCCCGCTTAATGGCAATGGCAGGCGCTGAAGTGTTAATTTACCCAACCGCTATTGGTTGGGATCCTAACGACGACATTGCTGAGCAAACTCGTCAAAAAGATGCGTGGGTTATTAGTCAGCGTGCCCATGCTGTTGCCAATGGTGTACCAGTAATTAGCTGTAATCGTGTCGGCCATGAAAGTGACCCAAGTGCGCAAAGCGATGGTATTGCGTTTTGGGGGAATTCGTTCATTGCAGGCCCACAAGGTGAATTATTAGCAGAGGCTAATAATACTGATGAGCAAATTTTAGTGGTTGAAATTGATCAAAAACGCTCAGAAAACGTAAGACGTATTTGGCCGTTCCTACGTGACCGACGAATTGATCACTATAAAGACCTAACAAAAATATACCGAGACTAGGTAATCTTAACTCAAGATGGCTCTTACTTGCTAAGAGCCAACTATAAATGGAGTAATAAATGGCGTTTGAGCAATGGGCAGCCTTGCCTTGGGTAAAATCTCAAAAAGATAAAATTCAATGGGGCCAGCTAAGCGGAAGTGGTTTAAGTATTGCCATTGCTGAAGGCGTTAAACAACAAGACAACTTAGTCTTGATTGTTACGCCTGATACACCAAGCGCACTGCGCCTTGAAACAGAATTAGAATATTTATTACCCGATAACCCAGTAATGGTATTTCCTGATTGGGAAACTCTGCCATACGATCACTTTTCTCCCCATCAAGATATTATTTCAGCCCGTTTAGCCACTTTAAACACCTTAAAAAAAGAACAACAAAGTGTGTTAATTGTGCCTGTATCTACCTTAATGTTGCGCACAGCCCCGGCCTCGTTTATTTACGGTTCAACAATAAACTTTAAAGTGGGCGACAAGCTAGACACACATAACTTTCGTGACAACCTAGAGCAAGCTGGTTATTTAAATGTTCAACAAGTAATGGAGCACGGCGAATACGCTATACGCGGCTCTATCGTTGACTTATATCCAATGGGCAGCCCGCATCCATTTAGACTCGATTTTTTTGATGACGAACTCGACACAATTCGCTTATTTGATGTAGAAACGCAGCGTTCTGATGAAAAAGTAGATAAAATTGAGCTACTTCCAGCGCATGAATTTCCTACTAACGACGCTGATATTGAACGTTTTAGAATAAGCTACCGCGAAAAATTTGGTGCAAGCTCGCAGCAAGACTCTGTATACATGCAAGTAAGCAAAGGTAACTGGCCTGCCGGTATCGAATACTACATGCCGTTGTTTTTTGAAAAGCTAGCGACTATTTTTGACTACTTGCCAGATACGACAACTGTTATGCAGCTGGGTGATTTAGAGCACGCGGCAGATAACTTTTGGCACGATGTAAATGTACGCTATGAGAACCGCAGAGTTGACCCACTTCGTCCATTACTTGAACCCAATGCGCTTTATCAGCCTATTGAAGAGCTGTTTTCTAATTTAGGCAATTTTGCACGTATTCGTTTATCTCTTGCAAAGCTTGGTACTAAAGCGGGCAATAAAAACTTAAGCGTTAGCGAGCTACCAGCGATTAGAATTGATCATAAGCAGCATGAACCTTATGCCGCGTTTATAAATTATGTAGCAGAGCAAAAAAAGAAAAAAGGCCGCATATTACTCAGTGTTGAATCCGATGGTCGTCGCGAATCATTACTGAGCATTTTAAAACCAAGCGGTTTAAAATTTAAAGAATTTGAAACACTTGAGCAATTTACAAAAAGCGCGAGTGACGTAGGTTTAATAGTAAGTCCGCTCGAGCAAAGTGTAGTACTGGGCACTAAACCCAGCCTTTCTATTATTACCGAACAAGAACTGCTAGGCATTAAAGTCTCTCAGCGCAGACGCCGCAAGCACAAGTACGAAGCCAGCCAAGATGCGCTCATTCGTAACTTAGCCGAGCTTAAGGAAGGTCAGCCTGTTGTGCATCTCGATCATGGTGTTGGTCGCTATCAGGGTTTGCAAACAATTGATGCTGCAGGTGTAATTACTGAGTTTGTTACCATCACATATGCAAGTGAAGCTAAATTGTACGTGCCAGTATCGGCGCTACATATGCTAAGCCGCTACTCGGGTGGTGAAGAAGCCAGCGCCCCGCTGCATAAGCTTGGCTCAGATGCATGGGAAAAAGCTAAAAAGCGAGCGGCTGAAAAAGTCCGCGATGTTGCCGCCGAATTGCTCGACATTTATGCACAACGCCAAGCAAAACCAGGTAATAAATTTACTTTAGACGCACCAGCATATCGCCAATTTAGCGATAGCTTCCCATTTGAGGAAACTGACGATCAGCGAAGCGCCATAGAAGCAGTGTTAGGTGATATGCAATCAAAGCAAGCCATGGACCGATTAGTGTGTGGTGACGTAGGCTTTGGTAAAACAGAAGTAGCCATGCGCGCTGCTTTTGTAGCGGTTAACGATGATAAACAAGTGGCAATTTTAGTGCCTACCACTTTGCTGGCTCAACAACACTTTGAAAACTTTAAAGACCGTTTTGCTGATTTTCCTATTGAAGTTGGTGTACTTTCGCGTTTTAACTCCACTAAAGAACAAAAAGACACGCTTGAGAAAATGGCCAACGGTAAGCTCGATATTGTTATTGGTACACATAAACTTATTCAGCAAGACATTAAGTTTAACGACTTAGGTTTACTCATTGTTGATGAAGAACATCGCTTTGGTGTACGCCAAAAAGAGAAAATTAAAGCACTACGTGCCGATGTAGACATACTTACACTCACTGCAACGCCAATACCGCGTACACTTAATATGGCTATGAGTGGCATGCGTGATTTATCAATTATCGCGACCCCGCCTGCTAAACGTTTAGCGGTTAAAACCTTTGTACGCCAACGCGATGTAGAACTAATACGCGAAGCGGTACTGCGTGAAATTAAACGCGGTGGCCAAGTTTACTTTTTACATAACAATGTAGAAACTATTGAGCGTGTTGCACAAGAGATCAGTGAATGGGTGCCTGAAGCAAGCGTCACCTCAGCTCACGGTCAAATGCGCGAGCAAGAACTTGAGCAAATAATGACTGACTTCTATCATCAAAAATACAACGTGTTGGTATGTACCACGATTATCGAAACCGGTATCGATGTACCTACAGCCAACACCATTATTATGGATAGAGCAGATAAACTCGGCCTTGCACAGTTACACCAATTACGTGGGCGAGTTGGCCGAAGCCATCATCAAGCGTATGCCTATTTACTAACAGGTGACCCAAAAGCCCTTTCTAAAGATGCGAGTAAACGCTTACAAGCGATCGAATCGTTAGAAGATTTAGGTGCAGGTTTTGCCCTAGCAACACACGATTTAGAAATTCGTGGTGCGGGTGAGTTACTTGGCGACGATCAATCTGGTCAAATGCAAACTATCGGTTTTAGCTTGTACATGGAAATGCTCGAGCAAGCTGTAAATGCGCTACGTGAAGGTAAAGAACCAACACTTGAAAACCTACTTAAAAAGCAAACCGAAGTGGATTTAAAACTGGCTGCACTATTGCCTGATGATTACATACACGATGTAAATGCACGTTTAGGTATGTACAAGCGCGTTGCAAGTTGTGCTAACCTTGATGACATGGATGAACTGCAAGTTGAGTTGATAGACCGTTTTGGTTTGCTGCCAGATGCTGCTAAAAACTTGTTTAGCTTACAACAGCTTAAAATGCAGGCCAGTAACTTGGGTATAACAAAGATTGAAGCAAACCCTAAGGGCGGTTACTTTGAGTTTAGCCAAGATACCAAGGTTAACCCTAGCTTCATTATAGGTTTGATACAAAGTGCGCCTAAGGTGTACAAAATGGATGGCGCGAATAAACTGCGCTTTGCAATTAGTGAGGCTAATGCCCGCGAACGCTTAAAAATGGTCACTGCAATGATTGCAGATTTCGAAAAAAAGGTTAGCCATTAATGTTGCTAAAAAAATCGCTTGTTATTTTATGCTGCTTATTTAGTAGCACTGCATTTGCAGAGCGTTGGTTTGAGGTTGAGGTGCTGGTATTTAAACAGCGCCCTGCTCCATATTTACAAGAAGACTTTACCCTTAAGCACAAAGCTATTGAGGATAAAAATTCTCTAGATTTAATGACGCCACTTTACACAGAGCAAGCAATGCAAGCCTGTATAGATGGCGATGAGCGTTTTCAAAAACGCTCTTTTACCGATTCCTTAGTTAATTCAAACCCGCAATCGGGTGTATGCGGTGACAGTACAAACTACCTACAAAGCTATGATGAGCTACCTATTACACCTCTAGCCCCCGCTAAAGATGATATGCAGCAAACTTATTTATTAGCGCCAGAACAACTGCAATTTAAAGCGCAGTACCAACAGCTAGATCGCAAAGGGTTAACACCTATACTGCATACTGGTTGGCGCTTTGAAGGCGCAAGTAAGTCGCGTGCTCCAAGTATGCATTTAATAGCAGGTAAACACCTTAAAAGTGATTCTAACGTAACCCCTAGCTATTCAAATCCTGATTTTGTAAGTTTATTAAATTCACAACCTGAACTATTTAACGACCCAGACCAATCAAAAGCAGAATGGGAACTAGATGGCTTATTTAAAATACACTTACGACATTATTTATACATTACAGCTAATTTTGATATTAGCCAAAAGCTAGAAAATGGCGACATAGAGTCAGCCCGCTTTTCTCAGTTTAGACGTGTAATAAGTGGTGAAGTACATTACTTTGACCACCCACGAATGGGCATGATCGTCCAAATCAGAAAATTCAAACATTAATACTAAGTAGGATATAACAATGAAAAAACTCCTTATCATCGCAGCTACATTAAGCCTTGCGGCTTGTTCTAAAGTAAGCCTTGAAAGCTACGAAAAAATTAAAGTAGGTATGGATAAGACTGAAGTTGAAACCATTTTAGGCAGTGCAGATAACTGTGTTGAAAAAACACTGCATACTAATTGTGTGTGGGGCGATGAAGCGAAAAATATCGAGATCACGCTAGTATCAAACAAAGTAACTTTATACAGCAAACATGGTTTAGCTAAATAAAATTTAAAAAAGGGACTGATTTTACCAGTCCCTTTTTTACTCATAAGCTTACTTTTTAGAGTAAATAAGCTCAATATTAACGATTTTACTGCGATTTAACGTTATTTTATAGCGTTGGTAAAGTGTTCTATCTTCCTCAGTCAGCACAAGCACCATGTTAAGTTGGTAGCGCCGTTCAACCGCCTGCTTAGAAATTTTATTACTATCTAAATGATATAACTTCCCTTCACCACGCTTTAAATAACGCGCAAATGGTGCAAGACTAAATTGCAGTGTTTGTTGCAGTGTATCGTAACCGGGTAAAAATTCTTTTGCACTAACACGTGTCTCACTTGCAAAGTGTAACCACTGCGCGGCTTGTTTATTTTGCTGACGACGCTTTGAAAAAATAGATCTAACTTCTTTAGGTATTTTTTTAAAGCGTGTGTATTCAAGCCAAATTAGCTGACTCGCTATTTTGTCTTTGGTAATACTATTTTTAAAACTAAATCGCCACTTAGGTCGCCCTTGTACAATAGCTCGCCAGATCATACGTGTAATGTCTTCTTTAAATATTTCACGTAGTCCGTAAATGACCCCCAAAATTAAAATAAGCGTCGCGGTGACTTCAGTAAACGTTGAGCGGGCATTAAGTATCACAACCATCACAAATGCCATGATAACAGCTGTTACAGTGCCTTTAACTAATCGTTTAAGGTAGCTGTTAAGAAAACGCGTTTGGCGCTGTAATATAACGCCATGCTCAATTAAACGTTGTAACAAGCGCATTTTATTTGTTATTCGATTTGCGTCTTGCATGGTGGTTTCAGAATTGTAGCTTTTCTCTGCTCGGTACGTATTTTCGTTTTTACAAAACTGCAGTAAATCGTTACGCTCTTTTGCATAATCGCTACTACGTGGGCCTTCATCTAAAAGCTTTAAAAATGATTGCTCAACATGCCAACTTAAATAGTTGTCAGCATTGGTAAAAAATGGAAGTAGTTTTTCGTCATCTGGCGTGTAGCGACGCAGCTTTTTTAAGAGGCCTTCACTTTGTTCATATACTTCGTTAGCGCGTTTATAAAAGTCTTCTGCTTCATCAATTTTTAACGCGTCTTTAATGTCGGCATCAAGGGCTAAACGCACTTGGTAACAAAATAAATTAAGGTTTTGACGGTAATCTTGCTGCTCACCTTTGTTTTTACTCACAAAGCGGCTTCGTACTAATGGCAAGTGTATATTGTTAGCGTTGTATGCTAAATGTGATTTAAAGTGGTTATTAAAGTAAGATTCTTCGGTAAGCGTTTGCGGATTAATCCCCATTTCATTAGGGATAGAAAAATACAGATCTATGCGCTGTTCAGAACGAGGAGTTAGTTCTGGCTCAATGACAAAAGATAAGTTTTCATCTTGTTTTAACAATCAGTTCTCCTTCTAAAATATCGTTTTAGTGTACTTGTCTCCTTTGTTTTGTTCAATAAAAAAGGCTCAGTAAATACTGAGCCTTAATACGATTAATGTGCTAGTTAAAACTTGTAGTTTACACTTGCAAAAACACGTGAACCAATTACATCATAAACTTCTGGAACAGTACCCATATCGTTACCACCTAATACTTTCTCAGGCTCTTTATCGAAAATGTTGTTCATGCCACCAGTAAATCGTAATGCATCATTCAAGTTGTAGCTCATTGAAATATCGTGGTAAATAACGTTGTCAGTACTAAAGTTTTCACCGTAGTAGTCACCATCCATTCCACGAAGGAATCTTGCGTTATAAAGGATATTTAATGAATCAGTTAGATCGTAATTAACTGAAAGGTTAGACTTTATTTTAGAGTAACCACCGATGTTGCCATCAATAGTACCTGTGTAATTAATGTCATCTTCTTCAAACTTAATTAAATAAGTTGTATCAAGGTTTATACGGTAGTTATCTGCAGAGTAGCTAATATTCCAATCAACACCTGACGTTTCTTGAGAACCTACGTTAGTTAGTGCTGAACTTAGGTTAGATAAGTCACCAGATTGTGTGATGTTTACTGATGAACATGATTCTGAGTCACCTGCAAAACAGCTATTCATTTCGTTTTGAACATCTAAGCGAGTAATCGCATTAGTAATATCAAACTTCCAGTAATCTAGAGTTGTTGATAAACCGTCAGCTACTTCCCAAACCATACCAAAAGTGAAAGAGCGACTTTCTTCGGCTTTAAGATCGTTATCACTTGTGTAGTTTACAAGTATTTGAGCATCTTGTTCGTTGCCCCATGGATCAGCTAGGTAATCGTACGAACCTGAGTTACCACCAAACAGTTCTGATACGTTTGGTGCTCTAAAGCCAGTAGCTAATACAGAACGAACCATAAACTCTTCAGTTACATTCCACGTTGCACCAAGTTTCCACGTTGTTTCGCCACCAAAGGTAGAGTAGTTATCGTAGCGAGCAGCACCTTCAAGGGTAACAGTCTCTAATACCGGCATAGATGTTTCAAAGTAGATAGACTGTACTGAGAAATCACCTTCAGTTGGATCTTGTTGTGCAGCTGTGCTCTCACCAAGCTGAGTAATTAGATCTGGTGTGTAGTAACCACTTTCAAAGCGGTTTTCTACACCGATTGCGTAACCAATATCACTTTCTGTTACTGCGCTATAACCAGCTGAAAGAATAAATTGCTCGTTACCACCTTCGTTTGACTCAGTATAAATTGAATCGTTAGATGTTAATAAGCTACGATCTAAAGAATCACCGCTGAACCAAAGAGCTTGGTTTGCATAAATGCTTTCTTCAACTCGACTTGCATTAATTGAGTTTTGAACTTTATCTTTTGAGTCATTACGGCCGTAAGTTGCACTTACATCCCAGCTTGCATCGTTATCTAATAAACCTTGTAATGCAACAGATACACGGTAAGTGTCAGTTTCTTGCTCATAAATACGAGGACCAGCATCAACCATTCTTCTTCTGTACTCTAAAGAGTCAGCAAGATCGCCTGTATCTGCGTCACGGAAGCTATCTGTGTAAGTTGAATCCAAGCTAGAAGTACTTAAATCAATACTTGCTGGTTGTGGTGCAAGTTGTTGATTAGATTCACGACGTGTATACATCAAATCAACATTAAATGTAGTGTCTGAGTCTAGCTCTTTGTCAAAACTAGTAAATAAGCTGTATAGCTCATTAGGTGTTTGAGCATAGCTTGATGTTGTGAAGTCGTATGAAGTAGTTCTATCTGCAAAAACACCATTACCCTGGTAAGTTCTGCCACCCAGTGTTCCTTCAGGGATAAATGAAGACTCGCCAGGCTCTACAAAACGACGATCCGACTGAATTACTTCACCACGGTTTGAGTATTGAGCACCAACAACTAAGTTGCCATCGGCAATATTCATTCCGTGTAATAAACTAACACCGTAGTTATTCCCATCACCTTTTGTAGTGCGGCTTCCTTCAACGTTAAGCTCTGAACCTTCAAAATCTTTCTTTGTTATGATGTTAACAACACCAGCAATAGCATCAGAGCCATATACTGCAGACGCGCCGTCTTTTAAGATTTCGATAGATTTGATCATTGCTACAGGAATGGTATTTAAATCAACAGAAGAATCTGCGCCGGTACCTGAAGAAACCATACGACGACCATTTAATAATACCAGTGTGCGTTGCGAACCCATACCACGTAAGTTAACTGTCGCAGAACCACCTGAACCATTATTACTTGAAGCGCCTAAGCTAATACCAGCAGCTGATGGCTGAGTAGAAAGTATGTCAGCAACAGATGTGAAACCACTTTTTGCAATGAAGTCATCACCGATAACTGTGATTGGGCTTGCTGTTTCCATATCAGTACGGTTAATACGAGAGCCCGTAACCTGAATTTTTTCAATTGATGTAGCTGCTTCGTCAGCCGCTAAAACTTGCACACTTGAGAACATTGGTATTGCTGCAATTACAGCTAAGCCAAGAGTTGATTTTTTCATGAAAGAACCCTACTTGTTGAAGTTTACCTTTATTGGTAATGCTCACTTGTTATAAGAATAGTGAGTCAGATGGGCAACTTAGGCGCTTTTAACTGAACGAAAACTTAACGCCAGTACGTTTTTTATCAGCCAACAAAATAGAACAACTCTTTTGGGGACATACGTTACAACTTGTTTCATTGTTAACTAATAAATACACTTAAATATCAATAGCATAAACAATTTAAGATACTTAAATAACACAGTTGAAACCAAACTGGTCAACTTTGTAATTCAATGTAACTAATCGAATCATGTACCAAATTCAGATAAATTAACAAGTTAATCACAGCAAATTATTAAAACCGCAAAACTAAATGTTAATTACTAACCGAATTTACCCATGTTTGGTGCTTAAATAGCTTTATTTGACTACTTTGCGGTTTTTTTGATTAGACTTTTTGTTCAGCCACAATTAAAACTGTGTCTTTATTGAATTAGTTTCATATTATAAAAACTTAATTGGCTACTTGATTCAAATAGCAGTTTTAGTGATCTTCTCGCTTGAATAATCGTATGGATAACAATGCAAATTGCTAATGGTAAATGGATTGCATGAAAGTTAGGTATTGAGCCTAATACGTTACATAAAAGGAGTAATTTAGTGTTTGTATTAAAGAGGTTGTATTATCTTTGACTGTTAGCTCTAAATTCCAGAGCATATTTTGCTCAGAACAAATGCCAACCATGGTATTACTCTGCCACAGGCCATCATGTTTTTTAAATTGCTGAGGAATGTAACCCATATACATAGTAATGCCTTTAAGCTTGGCACCTTCAATTGTAAGGTTTGTTGGCAAATCACTAAAAATAGTAAATGGAGTTTCGGGAGAAAGGGTTTTCTCGCTTAACCATACTTTAACATCATTTGAAAAAGTACAAGGCAAATTGGCTGTGCATGTGACATTTTCTAGAAACTTTTCATCTGTATTTTTGGAAAAATCACATGCTGTTAATAAAAAAAATATCGCCGTGAATAAACTTAATCTATATATAAGCATAACAATTTCGCACTAAAGAAAAACAAATACTAATAATCGCGACTGCAAATAACAAGTGCGAGTGTTACTATTAAGCCAAATTAGGCACAAACTGTATCAAAAAATAAACAACAAGCTCACAAACATTGATTGATGTCATAATTTTATGTAATTGACCTATCTTTTTTAGGCCAAAAAATTTATCATTTCACCCGCAAAAAATAAGGGTTTCTCAAGTTTTTTTTCTGAAGCTTTCATGTATTGAAAGTTTTAGATAACACGCTTGAGAAAATAGTAGGCCCCACTTTTAAAGGTGGGTAATTCATTTCTAAACGCATTTATTGCAGCGGAAGCCAGAAAATGAGCCAAACAGTAGCATCACAAACTGAGTATAACTATAAGGTTGTACGCCAATTCGCTATTATGACAGTGATTTGGGGCATCGTTGGCATGAGTATTGGGGTTCTGATTGCTGCCCAATTAGCTTGGCCAGCACTTAACTTTGATACACCATGGTTAACTTACTCTCGACTACGTCCGTTACACACGAACGCAGTAATTTTCGCATTTGGTACCAGTGCACTTTTTGCGACGTCTTATTACGTCGTACAACGTACTTGTCAAACGCGTCTTTTCTCAGACAAACTCGCCGCCTTTTCTTTTTGGGGCTGGCAGCTAGTTATTGTATTAGCAGTAATAACGCTACCGTTAGGTATTACTAGCTCAAAAGAATATGCAGAACTTGAATGGCCAATCGATATTTTAATCGCTGTGGTTTGGATTGTTTACGCTATTGTATTTTTTGGTACTTTAATTAAGCGTAAAGTGTCGCACATCTATGTTGCTAACTGGTTCTATGCTGGCTTTATTATTACTGTTGCAGTGCTACACATTGTAAACAGCATGGCAGTGCCTGTGTCGTTAACTAAATCATATTCAATCTATGCAGGTGCCGTAGATGCTATGGTTCAGTGGTGGTACGGTCATAACGCTGTAGGTTTCCTACTTACTGCTGGTTTCTTGGGTATGATGTATTACTTTGTACCTAAACAAGCAGGTCGTCCAGTGTACTCATACCGTTTATCGGTAGTTCACTTTTGGGCTCTAATTTCATTATATATCTGGGCTGGTCCTCATCACCTTCACTACACAGCGCTTCCTGATTGGACGCAAAGTTTAGGTATGGTTATGTCTATTATCCTATTCGTACCGTCTTGGGGTGGTATGATCAACGGTATTATGACGCTATCTGGCGCGTGGCATAAACTACGAACTGATCCAGTACTACGCTTTTTAGTTGTTTCATTGTCTTTCTACGGTATGTCTACGTTTGAAGGTCCAATGATGGCAATTAAATCTGTAAATGCGTTATCTCACTACACAGATTGGACAATCGGCCACGTACACTCAGGTGCACTAGGTTGGGTTGCTATGATTTCAATTGGTGCTATTTACCACTTAATTCCTGCGTTATTCGCGCAAGGTCGTATGTATAGCGTTAAATTAGTTAATACCCACTTCTGGTTACACACTGTAGGTGTTGTTTTATACATTGTTGCAATGTGGATTTCTGGTGTAATGCAAGGTCTAATGTGGCGTGCAGTGAATGCTGACGGTACATTAATGTACAGCTTTGTGCAGTCTTTAGAAGCGTCGCATCCTTTCTATATCATGCGCTTTGTAGGCGGTGTATTCATCGTAACGGGTATGTTAGTTATGGCTTATAACGTTTACCGCACTATTTCAGCTGAGAAAGAATCTCTGAAACTAGACGCGCAAGCACAATTAGCATAACGGAGTGAGATGATGAGCAAGAAAAATTCACAAAACAAACATGAAATAGTAGAAAAGAACGTTGGCCTTATGGCTATTCTGACTGTTTTTGCTATTAGCTTTGGCGCGTTAGTTGAGATCACTCCGCTAATGTTTCAAGACGATACAACTAAACCAGTGGAGGGTTTACGCCCTCTTAACGCTTTAGAAATGGAAGGCCGCGACCTTTACGTGCGTGAAGGTTGTTCTAACTGTCACTCACAAATGATTCGTCCTTTTCGTGATGAAGTTGAGCGTTATGGTCACTACTCTGTAGCAGGCGAATCAGTATGGGATCATCCGTTTTTATGGGGTTCTAAACGTACTGGTCCTGACTTGGCTCGTGTTGGTAAGCGCTACTCGGACGATTGGCATTATGCTCACTTAGTTGATCCACGTGCTGTGGTTCCTGAGTCAAACATGCCAGGCTTTCCTTGGTTAGCAGAGAATACGGTTGATACAAGCCTTACTCTGAAAAAACTACAACTTTTCCGTGATACTTTTGCTATTAACCCAGAAAACCCAAAACATCCGGGTTTAGGTTATGGCGATGATGCAGAGCTTCAAGCAGATGTTGATAAAGTTAATGCTATGAATGATGGCAAAGGCGCAACAGAAATCCAAGCTCTCATCGCGTATTTACAGCAACTTGGTACCCACTTGAAGTAAAAAATTATGGATTACGGAACATACAGAGGTATTTTAACTCTGGTAATTTTAGTATTGTTTATTGTGATTGTTGCATGGGCATATAGCAAGCGAAGCAAAACTCGTTTTGACAGCGCTGCTAATGCCATTTTTGAAGATGAAAAAAAACATGACAACACGCTCTCTAACGAGGAAAAGGAGTCTGAAAAATGACTAGCTTTTGGAGTATTTGGGTTATTGTATTAACCCTTGCATGCTTATGCATCATCTTTGGCTTATTAGTTTGGAACTTAAAAAACTATGCAGGCGTAGAAGAAGGTGAAAGCTGTGGACATGAATTTGACGGCATTGAAGAGCTAAATAATCCACTACCAAAATGGTGGACTTACATGTTTTTCGCAACTTTTGCTTGGTCGGTATATTACCTTGCAGCTTTCCCAGGTTTAGGTAACTGGGAAGGTTTTGGTAAATGGACTAGTTCTAATCAAGGTATTACGTCTTTAGCTGAATCTAAAAAAGCAGTTGCAGAGGCAAAAGCGGATGGTCGCTTTGTAAAACTTGATAAAGAGTACGAAGCTGCAGAAGAGCGCTTTGGTCCTATTTTTAATAAACTTGCACAAGTACCCGTTTTAGATTTAGTTAATTCTAAATTTGAAGGTGATGCAGCGCAGCAAGTAGCACTTGATAATGATAATAAACATGAGCAAACAGATGGCCAAGTAGCCATTGAAATTGGTCAGCGTTTATTCTCACAAAACTGTGCGCAATGTCATGGCTCTGATGCACGTGGTGGTACTGGCTTCCCTAACCTAACTGATAAAGATTGGTTATATGGCGGAACACCTGACAAAATTAAAGAAACACTTCTTTATGGTCGTATTGCAGCAATGCCAGCTTGGGGTCCTGCTCTTGGCGAACAAGGCGTTAAAGAAATGACAGCACATGTGCTGAGCCTTTCTGGTCGTACTGTTAACCAAAAAGACGCAGACGCAGGTGCCGCTAAGTTTGCAATGTGTGCCGCATGTCATGGTGCTGACGGTAAAGGGTCGGTTGCACATAACCTACCGTTTGGCGCGCCTAACCTAACTGATAACATTTGGTTATATGGTGGTTCTCAACGTGCTGTTGAAGAAACGCTTAACCACGGCCGTGCCGGTGTAATGCCTGCATGGAAAGACATTTTAGGTGAAGATAAGATTCACTTATTAACTGCCTATGTTTACAGTTTATCGCAAGATAAATAAGCACGCGGTTAATAAAATGTTTATAAATTAATTTATTTAATTCAATAGATTAATCCAGATCAAAAAAGCCTCCACTGTGAGGCTTTTTTTTAGTCTTTTACGTATAATTCCTATAAAATAACGCTTCCTAAACTAATTTTAGAGACACTATGCAACCTACTCCGTGGTATAAAAATTTTTGGCCTTGGTTTTTAATCTTTTTTCCGTTAGTTGCCATTATTGGCTGTATTAGCTTATTTATTACGGCAATAGGTAACGGTCCAGATATGGTTGTTGACGACTACTACAAAAAAGGTAAAGCAATAAACTTAGAACTGACTAAGTTTGAAAAAGCAAAAGCACTTTATTTACATGGCGAATTAAATGTAACCAACGACCGTGTAAGCTTTAAGTTTACAAAAGGCGACAGCAGTAACGTGCATGTATTAAAGCTCTCGTTTTATCATCGCACCATTAAAGCGCATGACTTTGAAGCAACACTTACTCCTAATGCCAATCAGGAATTTACTGCATTACTTAATGAGTATACACAAGGCGCCTACTCAGTATTTATTGAGCCAATAGATGGCAGTTGGAAAATGAAAGAAAATATAACGTTACCAACTGAACAAACCGTTTTAGTTACTCCTAATTATAAGTAGTAATAACTATGTCTAACTCTTGCTTTCATTGCCTTGAAAGTGTGCCAAACGGATTTAACGCAAACGTTATAATTGACGATATAGCTCAGCCAATGTGTTGCATTGGCTGCCAAGCTGTTGCACAAAATATTGTTGACCAAGGTATGACCGATTACTACAAATACCGCACCGTACGTGCCGGTAAAATAGAACAGCTAGTACCTGAGCAACTCGCATTTATAAAAAGTTATGACAACGAAGATATTCAAGACGAATTTATAGCTACTAACGATAATATCTCAGAGGTATTACTGAGCGTTGAAGGTATAACCTGCGCTGCTTGTGCATGGCTTATCGAAAAACAACTTTTAAACTTAAATACTGTAAAACGGGTTGATGTAAATACATCCACCAACCGCGCGATGATCCTATGGGATAAAACCAACACTCCATTGAGTGAACTTATTACTTCCCTAGCTAAAATTGGCTACAAAGCATACCCGTTTCAATCAGATGTTGAAGCTCAGCAAAAACAACAAACTGCCAAAGCCTATATTCGCCGCTTAGGTGTTGCTGGTTTAATGACCATGCAAGTTATGATGTTTGCATTTGCCATGTACTTTGGCATGTTCTCGGGTATGGATAGCAATTTTGAACAGTATTTTAGATGGATAAGTTTAATACTTGCATCTCCCGTTGTTTTATACAGCGCACTGCCCTTTCTGACCAATGCTATAAATGGCTTAAAAGCAAAACATCTCAATATGGATTTACCCGTATCACTGGCTATTTTTGGCGCATTCGGTGCAAGTTGTTACGCCACATTTATGCAAGTGGGCGAGGTCTATTTTGAATCTGTGTGTATGTTTACCTTTTTACTGTTATTAGGTAAATATCTTGAGTTTAGAGCGCGTTTAAAAGCGAGCGAATTTACTGCCAACTTACAAAAACTACTGCCATTAACAGCGCGTACCATTAACGAAAGTGGCGAAGAGCTTATAATTGCGGCTAAAAAACTAAAACTTAATGACGTAGTACTTATTAAAGCGGGTGAAACGATTCCTGCCGATGGCGAACTTATTAAAGGCAAAACCACGGTTGATGAGTCAATGATGACGGGGGAGCACCAACCTGTCACTAAATTTATTGGTCACAATGTCTATGCTGGTTGCGTTAACCACGACGGCGTTATTGAAATAAAAATTAATAAAATTGGTCAAAATACGCTTTTAAACCAAATTATACGCCTGCAACATAACGCTTTAACCAAGCGCCCTAAACTGGTTGAAATTACAGATAAAGTTGCGCAATGGTTTATAGCGTGCCTGCTTATATTTGCTTCACTTACAGCTATTGGCTGGTATCAAATTGACCCAGAACATGCATTTTGGATCACTATTTCGGTTTTAGTTGCTACCTGCCCGTGTGCCCTGAGTTTAGCCATACCTACCGCGCTCACATGTGCAGTGGCAACGCTTACCCGCAAAGGCGTATTAATAAAACAAGCGCATGTGCTCGAAACGCTCTCACAAATTACTTTATTTGCATTTGATAAAACAGGCACACTTACGCAAGGTAAATTTAGCCTTGATGAAGTAGATATAATCGATAAACAGTATACAAAAGCTCAAGTGCTAGATATGGCAGCCATGCTAGAGCGTTATTCTGAGCACCCTATCGCCAGTGCATTTGATGAGTTTACGCCAGCTCACCGCAGTCTTAATAACGTTGAAGTACACCCAGGGCTGGGAATTAGCGCACAAGATGCAACTAATCATTACGCAATTGGTAAAAGTGGTTGGTTTAATAGCAAAAAATCGAATGCACAAGCGAGCTTGTATATAAATAAGCAAGTTGTTGCACGCTTTTACTTTGTTGATAAAGTAAAAAGCGATGCTAAAAAGCTTATAGACTCACTTCAATCGCAAAACTTAACGTGTCACATGTTAACCGGTGACGCGTCAGATGCTGGGCAAAAAGTAGCTAAGCAACTTAAACTTGAAAGTGTGCAATTTGGATGTTCTCCACAAGATAAACAAACCGCCGTTGAGCAATGGTCTTCACAAAATGAAGTCGTTGCAATGGTAGGTGATGGTGTAAACGACAGCCCAGTATTTGCCAGTGCGCACTTATCTATTGCTATGGAAACCGGTGCAGACATATCAAAAAATAGCGCCGATGTAGTGCTTCTTAATAGCGATTTAGCCTCCATTGATCACTTACTTAATGTAGCAAAACAAACGCGACGTATTATTAAACAAAACCTTGCGCTGTCTTTATTGTATAATGCGTCCATATTACCACTTGCAGCATTGGGCTTAGTTGCTCCGTGGATGGCTGTGATTGGCATGTCTGCCAGCTCAATTATTGTGATTAGTAATTCACTAAGGCTATTAAAGTTATGAGCATAATTTACATTTTGATCCCCATTGCCATTTTGTTCGTCATTATTGCTATTGGTGTATTTTTTTGGGCTGTAAAAAGCGAGCAGTTTTCTGACTTAAACAAGCAAGGTCATAGTATTTTGTTTGAAGATGACAAAGAGCAACACAACAAAAGTAATGATTGACCCTCTTTATACCAGCGCATTTTTAATGGGCCTAATAGGTAGCGGCCATTGCATTGCTATGTGCGGTGGTATTGCAAGCTCATTACAACTGGCAAGTGATAAACGCAAAACATTTACCTATTCATTTGCTTATAATATTGGACGTGCACTGAGCTACATGGCAGCAGGCGCACTTGTTGCTGGTATTAGCAGCCAATTTGCAAGGCAAAACACCTCCTTCTCTTTAATACTTTCGTTCATTGCAGCTATTTTTATGCTCCTCGTCGGCGTGTATATAATGCGCTTGGGCCCTACTTTACAATGGTTAGAGAAAATTGGTAAAACCTTGGTGTGGCAACACATTGTTAAGCTAAATAAATATTTAATGCCTATTAACTCTCCTTTTAAAGCACTAGGTTACGGTGCGTTGTGGGGATGGCTACCTTGTGGGCTTGTATACTCAGCGCTTACATGGGCGATGACTAGCCCAAGTGCCCTGGACGGTGCCTTAGTTATGCTTTGCTTTGCTTTAGGTACTTTTCCCGCGATGATCACGTTAGGCGTTACCGCGCAAAAGCTAAATACTATTATTAACCATCCATGGACCCGTATTGTATTGGGCAGTGTTATTATTTGGTATGGTATCTACTTATTGATTATTGCAACTGACAGGCTGGTACATTAATCTATTCGCAGTATTAGCCTTTAAGGTTATTTTGCAGTCGTGTGTATAAAAATTAAAATGGATTAAATTATGGATTTCTCTCAAAGTCGCGCTAAAGGTAATTGTGCTATTAGTTGTAATAACTGCAGTATTAGTCAATTGTGTTTGCCATTTTCACTTAATGGCCAAGAAATGGATAAGCTTGACGAAATTATTGAGCGAAAAAAGCCACTCCATAAAGGCGACTATCTATTTGAATCAGGTGCACCTTTGCAGGCTATTTATGCGGTTCGTTCTGGCTCATTCAAATCGTACACGTTATCGGAGCGAGGTGATGAGCAAATTACCGGCTTTCATTTAGCGGGCGACCTAGTTGGTTTTGACGCAATAAGTAAAATGACTCATCCTAGTTTTTCACAAGCACTCGAAACGTCAATGGTATGCGAAATCCCATTTGATATCCTTGACGAGCTTGCGGGTAAATTACCAAAGCTTCGCCAACAAATAATGCGCTTAATGAGCAGTGAAATTACATACGATCAAGAAATGCTGCTATTACTCAATAAAAAATCAGCAGAGGAACGCTTAGCTAGTTTCATTTATAACCTGTCAGAGCGTTTTGGTGAGCGTGGTTTTTCGCGTAAAGAATTTAGATTTACGATGACTCGCGGTGAAATAGGCAATTACTTAGGCCTAACAGTAGAAACCATTAGCCGTTTATTAAGTCGTTTTCAAAAAGCTGACTTAATTAAAGTAGAGGGTAAATTTATTACAATTTTAGATAATGATGCCTTGGCTAAAACAGCGGCGATAGTTAAGCCTCGCTAAATTAAATAGTTTGATTTAGAACAACAATTTATATGCTACCCCTTTAACTGTTTTATATTTACGTTACACTAAATGTACACCCGTTAGGTAAATGGAGTAGCATATGAACACTATTAAACGCATTATTGCGGTTATTGACCCCACCAAAGATGATCAACACGGTTTAGCACGTTCAATAGATTTAGCTAAAAAATCTGGCGCAAGTATTACCGCCTTTATGACGGTTTACGACTTCTCTTACGAAATGACGACTATGCTATCTGGCGATGAACGCGAAGCAATGCGCGATGCCGTACTAAAAGACCGCCAGCTATGGCTAAACGATTTAGTTTCCCCTTACAAAGATATAAATATTGAAACCCAAGTGGTTTGGCATAATCGCCCTTACGAAGCCATAATCGATACTGTAATTGATCAAAAGTACGATTTAGTAATTAAAGGCACACATCAACATGGCGCACTTAAATCAGTTATTTTTACCCCGACAGATTGGCACTTAGTACGCAAATGCCCAGCCCCGGTATTATTTGTAAAAGAAATGGCATGGCCAGTAAACGGTAATATTTTAGCTGCTGTAAATGCGGTTAGTGAAAACGAAGAACATGTAGCACTTAATAAACGCGTTATTAAAGACGCACAATATTTATGTGAACTTGCCAACGCAAAACTTAATTTAGTTAATGCCTACCCTGCAACTCCTATTAATATTGCCATCGAAATTCCTGAGTTTAACCCAGGACTTTATAACGAATCAGTTAAAAAGCATCATCATGAATCAACCAATGCACTTGCTGCAGAGTTTAATTTAAACCCAGAGCAATGTTTTATTGAAGAAGGCCTGCCAGAGGATGTAATCCCTGATGTAGCGAAGCGGTTAAATAGCGAATTAGTTGTTATTGGTACTGTAGGCCGCACGGGCTTAAGTGCCGCTCTTGTAGGTAATACAGCAGAGCATGTAATTGATAGCCTAGACTGTGATGTACTGGCACTCAAACCCGATGGTTACGTGAGCCCTATGGCAAAGGATTAATTTTAAGCTTTATGTGCAAGTTATAAGCGAGTTATTTTTACGTGTTAATAAGGCATGTTTAAATCAATTTTAATTACATCCTAAACTCGCATATTCAGGTGGTTTGGGTATAATACGCCCCTTTATTTTTAGCAAATAACTTTGCTGTATTGTTTTACTAGGGGGCGTAATTGTCACACTCAGATCAAGCTAAAGCTCAATTTAACTTAAATAAGCTGCAAAAGCGTTTACGTCGCCAAACTGGTCAAGCCGTTATGGACTTCAATATGATTGAAGAGGGTGACCGTATAATGGTATGTCTTTCTGGCGGCAAAGACAGCTACACAATGCTTGAAATGCTTCAACATTTAAAACGTGTAGCACCTATAAAGTTTGACCTAGTTGTTGTAAATCTTGATCAAAAACAACCTGATTTTCCTGAGCATGTTTTACCCCAGTATCTTGATAAATTAAATGTTGAATACAAAATTGTAGAAGAAGATACTTACAGTATTGTTACCGATATTATCCCTGAAGGTAAAACAACGTGTTCACTTTGCTCACGCTTACGTCGTGGTATTTTATACCGCACAGCAAAAGAGCTAGGCGCTACTAAAATAGCCCTTGGGCATCACCGTGACGACATGATTGAAACATTGTTTTTAAATATGTTTTACGGCGGAAAGCTAAAAAGTATGCCGGCTAAATTAATGAGTGATAACGGCGAGCATATGGTTATTCGCCCACTTGCATACTGTAAAGAAAGCGACATAAGCCAATACGCATTTGTACAAGGTTACCCTATCATTCCGTGTAACCTATGTGGCTCGCAAGAAAACTTACAGCGTAAACATACAAAAACAATGCTCGCTAAATGGGATGCGGAGCACCCAGGTCGTATTGAAAGCATTTTTACAGCAATGCAAAACATAGTGCCTTCACATTTAGCTGACGCCGACTTGTTTGATTTTAAAAACTTACAAACAGGTGAAGTAATTGATGGTGGCGATATAGCCCTTGATAAACCAGATATTCCTAAAGTGCCTGTTGCTAATGAGCTTGATGAACAAGAAGCGCCAAGTGTAGTTACTATAAATCTAAGCTAACAAATTTAAGGGGGTTGTATTTATGTACAACCCCCTTAAATTTACCAATTCAGCATTGCGTTCTATTTTTAACTCTCAGCTAAGCCTTGTAAAAATTCCAAACTTAACTTTTCTTGTGCATTAGCCTGATATGGTAATTGCTGCAAGCTATCGTACGAAAAATCGTTAATATCAAAATGACTTATTTCACTATTCCCAAAGCTGTTTCGCTCACCTGGGCTTGGCGACATTCTCTCAATAACAAAGTCGCTTAAGCGCATATCTGTAATGCCTTGTGGTAATACCGACCAGTGGGCTTTCAAATTAAGTGTTTGGCTTCCTTGTGCTAACCGCTCTTTAGATACTAAATGAGCAAGTGGTGTATCGCCACTGTATAAATTAGCCCTAACACGATACAAACCACTTTTTACTACCGCTATGTTAGCTGGCAAAATCATGTTTTCGTTTTGTGCATAAGCAGTTTCAAAACCTGTTAAAGTTGCACTAGGCGGCATATATTGAATTTGTGCAACTACGGGAACTTTTTTACCGGCAACATCACCCTCTACAAACACTTGTAAGCTACGAGGGTAATCTTCATCCTCTTCAAATGTTATAATTGCTTCACCGTCACGCGCATTGCCTGTATGGGTATTTAACACTTCTTTTGTATCTGTATTTGCAAGCTCAACGACCACTTTTCCAAGCCCTTGAGCGCTTATCTTTATTGTTATTTCTTCTGGGTATACAAAACGATATTGCTTAAGACTTAACGTTAAAGCATCGCCACTTTCATCAATAGGGCTCGATACCGGGTAGAATTGATTTGGCTTTAATCGATCTTCATCTAATGGACTCAATGGCTGAGAATAAGGAGGAAATTTAAGTGCACTTTCATATTGCATAACCACTTGCTGCGCTGCTTTTGTTAAGTCTTCATTAAACGCGATTTGTTTTTTTGATTGTGTTTTTTTTGCTGTAGGTACATCTATAGGGATCACTTTTACTGGCGATAAATCAGCTACGCTCGCACTGTGTTTAACCTGAGGTGTTATTGGCTCAGCAACTTTATGAGCATCATTTTTACCTGTAAACCATAGCGAGAATAAAATAGTGCTAATAATTAAAGCAACGACATAAAATTTTTTCATTTTTATATTTCAATCTTTTATAAGGCGTATAGTTTTTAACTACACGCCTTGTATGTTATGGAATCACATTATAAATAAGTGCTGATGCGCTTAAATTATTTGAATCCTTAATATAACGATATTGTTTTTTCCAAAACCAACTACCTGTAGTTTTATCAAACGTATTAAAACCTACAGTGTCACCTTCCACATTTACGTTATTCATGGCTATTGTTACATTACCTTTTCGCTGCGCGTTATGTATTTCGTTATGGCTATAACTGTCACTCATCATCATTGGATAATGGTTTGGCATAAAGCTACTTACTGCATCACCTTGCGATTTTAAATGGCCATTTGTATCAATACTGCTGCTACAACTTCCAAACGAGCCAGCCGAACTGGCACCACATGAAGAGTGCGATGCAACAACCGAATCATCATTGCCTTTTAAAAAACCACCCGTTAAACCCAAATATGCATTTCCATCGGCAACAAAGCGTAAACGTGGCGTACGTGCATCTGGGAATGGTGAAATTTTACGTGCATTGTTTACTTTTAAATCGTGTAATACACCAACAGCTTCGGTTACATCACTTCCTAGCCACCATTTGAGTGCAGCATCGACCGCAAAGTTCCATGATGCGCCAGTTAAAGCACTAACAGCTACGTCAGCCAGCTCACTTCCACCACCCGCGCCTGCTAAATCAAACGTAGCAACAATATTAAGCGGCTCTAAGCCTTCGTTTTCTAACCAGTTTTCTTGATTATCAATAATATGGCGTGCAACTAAGTCTCCTGTTGAATGTGTTACAAATACACAGCCATCACTGCATAAATTAGAGCGTGAAATTTGCTTTAGCTTTGGCCACACCCAATCGGTAGCAATTTTACCTTCAATACGTTCATAAGCAGGCCAATCAATTCGCTCATCTGCACGATTATTCCAGTACGATTGCCAATATGTTTCACCATCATTGATTACATCACTACCCGACTTATTTGTTATTTGCGAAGTTTGTAACCCATGAATTAATATAATTTTGTAGTCTTTACTCGCTGCAGAAAAGCTCATTAACATAGCTAACCCCGCACCAATTAGGTGGCTTGGCTTAATTAATTTGTGTGTGCGCTTTGTGTTGTTCATACAATTCCTTAATGTTGTGTACTTAATATTTCATTATCATTTAAGGTATTCATGTTGGTTTACATAAGCTTGTCAGCTTAGGTGTTCACTAGGGTCTGTTGTTCTTTGCGGATTAAAATTTGTTCAAACTAGAGGCTATTTAATCACGGCGCGAGATTTGTTACCTAGTGGGCTCGGTAACTGCTCCTGCGTTACTCTACTGGCTTACATCCATGTAAGAATAAGTAAAACCCGAGCAACAAAGAGTAAATAGCCTCTAGGAAGTACCCTTTGGGCAGCGTCTGTTTGGCATTAATGCTACGTTATCGCCTATTTATGGGGAACAACCACACTACTTAGGCTCTGCCTTGCCTAAATACCAAACAGACTGCTGCAAATTTAACCTTGAAAGATCAACAGACTCTAGTATTAGGAACAACGAACAAAAATGCAACAACTTATTATCATTTAGGGAAGAGAAGAAACTTATTTCATACTGATTAATGAGTTAATAGAGGTATAGTTGTTATATTTGAAATTATTAGATGGGTTTCAAGGGGTATATTGAGGGTAGTAAGATTAAAGCGGATACCATTGAAAGTGCCCGCTTTAGAATAAGGACGAAGCTAATCTAACCGTTAGCTTTAAGTTCACTGGTAAATTGCCCAATCGCATTTACAACTTCTTGTGCACCTTGTTGGATCTCTTGCATCACTTCACCAGATTCTTTAGATAACGCCAAGCCTTGCTCTGCCTTCTCTTTACCTTTTTCTATTACAGCCACCGTATTTTGGGTTTGTGATTGGTTGCGCTGTACAACTTCTACAATTTCTTCTGTTGCTTTTGAGGTACGCGATGCAAGCAATCGCACTTCATCTGCAACCACAGCAAAGCCTCGCCCCTGCTCGCCAGCTCTTGCCGCTTCAATTGCGGCATTTAATGCTAATAAATTTGTTTGCTCAGCAATACTACTAATGCTTTGTACAATACTCGATATTTGTTGCGACTGCTGATCAAGCGCTGAAATTTCATTTGCAGCTTGCTCCATGTTAATAGCCAGCTCAGTCATTACTGCGACTGTATCTTGTATAACGCTCGCGCCTTGCTCTGCTTTTTTATCAGTTTGGGTTGAGGTGCTATAAGCAATTTCGGCAGCTTGTGATATCGCAATTTCTTGATTTACTTGATCAGTGATAACAGTTGCAAACTTCATCACTTTATAAAGCTCATTCGCGTCATTTGAGATTGGGTTATATGACGCTTCTAGCCAAACAATGTTGCCATGTTTATCTACACGCTTAAAACGCTCAGCAATAAACTTACCTTCTCTTAATTTAGCCCAAAATTGCAGATACTCTTGGGAGTTATACTCTGAAGCCTCACAAAACGTACGGTGATGTTTACCTAGTATTTCACTTTCTTGATAACCCATTGCAGCTAAAAACTGATCATTTGCTTTTAAGACATGGCCCTCTAAATCAAATTCAATTACCGCCATAGAGCGATATATCGCTTTAATAGTATCGCTTTGCTCGCGAGAAGCCGTAATTGTTTTTGTAAGTACACTTCCGAATATAGAAAAATAGAGCAACTGATCTTGCTCCCCTTTTACTGGATGTACTATTAAACGTAACCATTCAGCTTTACCATCGCTGCGCATAACTTGCAATGCACCGCCCCAATGCCCTTCTTTTTTAATAGCTTGCTGTAGGCTTTTAAATTCTGAAGATTGACGAGACGAATCTGTAATAAAATCGTCAAAAGAATTATTAGTTAGATCATCTTCACTGTAGCCTAGGTTTTCTAAAAACTTATCATTGGCGTGCGAAATTCGGCCATCATAAAGAATGTTTAGTACTAACATCTCTCGGTAAAGCCCTTCCCATACTTGTTGTAATGGGTAAAGTTCAGCTTTTAGAGAAGCTATTTCGTTTTGTTTATTTTTAGAAAAAAACATTAATATCCCTACTAATACATTCGATATGAAATGAAATTAATTTTATTATAGAAGATATTATTTATAACGCGATAAATAATAAGAGCTTTAATTACTAGATTCAGAAAGTTTTAAAATAGCCAATACATAAACACTGGTATCTGCAAATATGTGGATACATCAATAAAATAACTTCTATGTCCCAGCAGAACCTTTAATTCTCAAACTTTAATCTTTCATACAATCCAGACGCTCTCGATACGCTTTTATTTATTGCTAATTGCAGCACTTTTTTGTCAGCCACCAGCTCAAACTTATTTTTAGCGCGGGTTATTCCCGTATACACTAATTGCCTGTTAATACCCATGCGCGCTTGTTTTAGCGGTGGCAGTACCATGGCTGTGTAGCTAAACTCTGAGCCTTGTGATTTATGAATAGTCATTACATATACTTTATCGTGTGCAGGGAGTCGTGCTGGCGAAAATGCTCGTTGATTACCTTGCTCGTCAATAAATATGGCTTTGAGCTGATTACTTTCATCGGGCATTAAAATACCAATATCACCGTTAAATAACTTAAGTTGATAATCGTTTTGGCTCACCATAATAGGCATACCCGTGTAGTGGTGAGTATTAGGACTTACGGTAATTAAACCTTGCTGTTGCAACACGCGCTCTATTCGTTGATTTAAGCTATTAACGCCGTAATCGCCCTCTCGCACTGCAGCTAAAAGCTGATAACTAGCAAAAGCAGTATGCACCTTTGCAACATCTGCACCTTGGGCTATTAAGTTAAGGTATTTTGCATAATGACTTGCTGCACTTTTAACGAGCTTTTCAATCGGTTTTGCTACAAAGTCGTAATCTAAAATTACATCGTTAAAACGCCCTTCACTACTTTCTTGCTCTACGTAATTTAAAATACCGGTGTTATTGGTGTTTACCGCAAGTGCTAGTTGACCAATACCGCTTTGTGCGTCAAATCGATAACTGTGCTGTAAAAAGGCAATGCAATCTGCAAGTTTAAATTCACTCACGCTTTGCGATACGAGTTTAGGTTTATTATTAAAACATAAACTATTTAGCTCATCACAACGTGCTTGCGAGTAGCTTGGCGTTTGCCCAAGTGTTAAACCTTGGCATAAATCGCTCATTACGCTGCCGGTATCTACCGAGGCAAGCTGATCTTTATCACCTAGGAGTATTAATCGCGCGTGCGCAGGAAGTGCTTCTATTAATTTAGCCATCAGCGATAAATCGACCATACTGGCTTCATCAATAATTAGTACATCTAAATGCAGCGGATTACTTTTGTTATGTCTAAATTTATTAGTAAACGGTTTTACGCCCAATAAGCGATGAATCGTTTGAGCGCTTTGCGGGATCAGCGCTTTTATATCATCAGGAATCGTTGTGAGCTTATTTTTAGCGCCCAAAATAGACTCACTTAAACGTGCAGCGGCTTTACCTGTAGGGGCCACCAGCTTAATACTAAGGGGCGCGGTTTTATAAAGCGACTGCAAAATAGCCAGCAACTTAGTCACTGTGGTAGTTTTACCTGTACCTGGGCCACCCGTGATCACACTAAAGCCTTTGGTGGCCGCAATCGCACACGCCACTTTTTGCCAATCAGTTTCAATTGTTGAATCAGCAGGAAAATAGGTATTTAAAAGTTCAGCCAATACTTCATTATTAATATTGAGCTTTCGCTCGCTCATGCTTAATAGTCTATCCGCGAGTGTTTGCTCATAACCGGCAAGGCGCGCAAAATAAAGTCGCTCGTTAAACAGCTGCAGTGGTTTATTTTCGCCCACGCTTTCATGGCTTTGTAAATAATTAAGCGCCGTATGTACGTTAAAGTCATCACTAAACGGGCTTAGCGTACTGGGTACATTGCCATCGAGTTTATTAAAGTCGCTTTTGCGCAAATTAAAAGGATTACTCCAATCAACTTCACTTAAGGTTAGGCAGCTATGCTGGCTTTGCTGCGATAAGCACAGCAATAAAATAATATAAAACAGTTCATTGTGAGTTTTCTCAATGTCATTAGCACACAGTAATTCAGCGAGCTTCACATCAACTACACGCAGTCGGTTTTGCGCTAATAAATACTCAAGTAACGGGACTTCGGTAATCGTATTATTTAACACAATATCCTCTAATGGGGCATCTTGTGCTACATTTTTTGAAGTAAGAGGCTCTGCGGCTTCATTATTAAGTGTCTCGTCTATATCGTCAAACAAGCCAGGTTGCTCATTTAAATCGCTCATAGCATAGCTCCTTGGCTAAATAAGCCATCTAAAATAATCACTTGTTCTTCAGTTAGCTTTTTAAAGTACACGCCTTGCCCTGTCGGCATTCCACGTAAAAACGTGTAATACACGCCGCCTAAATGGGTTTCTATCGAGTAATCAGCTATACGTTGTTTTAATAAACGATGCAGCGCTACCGTGTAGATTAAATACTGTAAATGATACTGATGACTGCTCATCGCTTGCTCAAGCATATCGCCTTCGTAATCAGCTGGCGTACTGCCTAAATAATTAGACTTATAATCTAAAATATAATATTTACCTTGGTAGCAAAATATTAAATCGACGAAGCCTTTTAACAAGCCTTTTACTTGTGAAAATTCAAGCTTACTTTGCGTAAAGCCAAAATGTTTCACCAGCATTTCGTTTAGCTTAGGTGCACTTAAGCTCTCAAGTGGTAAATTAAATTCCATTTCGACTAGGCAATCATTGGGTGTAAGCACACCCAATGAAAGAAGGCTGTTTTCTAGAGAGCTTTTATCTAGGGGGCACGCAAGAACATCAAGCACCCATTTTTCAGCCACTTCTCGCCATTGCTCACCTATGTGGTATTTTTCAAGGCTGCGCTTAACTACCTCAGATAAGTTTTGCTCGGAATTAGTTGGGTGAACTATTGGGCTAATAAAATCTATTTGTTCAAATATTTCGTGTAAACAGCTACCCGGCTTTGGCCCTTTAGGAAAACTATAAGGTGATGGCAGTTCGTCCTCTTGCACTGCAAACTCGTCTTTTTCGTGATCTTCATCACTTCGCCCTGGGGCTAATTGGTCGCTGTGCTTTTTAAAGCTCAACGCACTAAAGCTGGTTGCTCGCCAGTTACGTTCAATATTTGCTGTTACTCTATTAACACTTAATGTTTGCTGCGCAATTTTACTATTACTAAAACAAAGCTTTCCCTGTTCTAATAACGTTTGCGAGGTAAATTGCTGATAGCTCATCGCGCTATTAGCGTCGCAAAACTCACTTAAATGCGTGCGCCATGTTTGGCTACTGGCAAGCTCAAGCCCTGCAAATAAAACATGCCCAAGTGCACTACTTTGCATAGCCAAGCGGCTACTTTGTCCTTGCCCAATGTTATAAACACCAAGCGCACAAAAATGTACGGCGCGAGTAAGCGCTACATAAAGCAGGCGTAAATCTTCAGCTAGGCGTTCTTGCTCTGCTTTTTGCAGGGCATCTTCGTCTTTACTTAAATCGTAAACTAGCTTGCCGTTATTGTGATAAAGCGCTTCTTTTGTTTCGCGATAGCCACTGGCAAACGGCATAAATACCAGTGGGTATTCAAGCCCTTTTGAGGCGTGCATAGTGACTATTTTAACTAAGTTGGCGTCGCTTTCTAGGCGTACTTGCACGGTTTCGCCATCTTGTTGGCTTACCTTTTGAGCAAACCAGCGCAGTAAACGCAGCGTACCTTCAAGCTCTATTTGTTTTTGCTGAAGTATTTCACCCAAATGCCTAAAATCGGTTAACCAACGCTCAACGTTATACCCTAACCCTTGCCATTTAGCGCTAAGCTGATTGTGGCTCATTAAGCGCTCAAGCATTGCCATAGCACCTTGCTTGTTCCAAATGTGGCTAAGCTGTGCAAAAAAGTTTAAGTAGTCTTGCCATTTATTTTCATCATCAGCGAGTGCGTGTATTTCGTTATAACTTAAACAAAATAACGGGCCAGCTAAAACACCGCGCAGCAATGACTCGTCATATTGACCATGCAGCGCTGTTAAAAAGTTAAGTAAGTGATGGCTAAGCTCTTGGCTAAAAACGCTCTCGCGCGATAAATACACGCTGGCAATTTTGGCATCATCTAGCGCTTTTTTCATTATTTGCGCTTCAACACGGTCACGCACTAATATACAAATATCAGCAGCGCTTACAGGGGTACTGCCAATGCACGCGTCCCCCTGTTTTGCTTTTTCAAGCAGGGTCACTATTTTATTAGCAAAGTGAGTGGCTAAATGCGCTTGCCCTACACCTTTGTTAGTTGGTTTGTTTTTTTCGTCTGCGGCTTCATCTACAAATACATTAAATTCGAATGCGGTAGCGGGTTTGCCATCAATTAAAAAAGAGTCATCCGCTTTTTTGCCTTTAGCAGCCACTGCGTTAAACGGTATGGCGTCGTTATAAATAAAGCTGTTAGCGTGTTTGCCAAATAAACTATTAACGCTATTGACTATATCGGTGCTTGAGCGAAAGTTAGTACCCAGCGTAAATTGCTGATCAATCAGTACAGCTTCTTTTGCGCCAATGTACGTAAAAATATCTGCGCCCCTAAAGCCATAAATAGCCTGCTTGGGGTCGCCTATCATGGCAAGCGTGGTATTTTGTTGCCCATAAATTTCACTAAAAATACCGTACTGAATCGGATCGGTATCTTGGAATTCATCAATCATGGCAACCGGAAACAACTGCGCAATTTTTTGTGCTAGTACGTCGCCTTGCTCATTGTTAAGCGCGCTGTGTAAATTGGTCAGTAAATCATCGGGGGTGATCACACTTTGCTCTTGCTTACGCTTAACTATTGCAGCTTTTACCCAACGTGCTGCATGTTGTACAACCGCTATTTTTAGCCCTTGGTTTATGGTGTTATTAAGTGCGGCAAGCTCATCAAATTGACTCAGTAATGGATGCGTAAATAACGTTCCATTTTTTTTATACCAGCTTGCATTTGATAAATTTTCTGTAGTCCATACTTCAAACGAATACTTGCTAGTACCAAATTCAAAAAAGAGATCTCCACCTCCAATAAAATCGGCTAAACCAGCCATGCTATTTTTATGCGCAGGAGTTTTACCCTTACTTAAATCTGATGCTTGTATTGCTCCTATAAACTCTTGCTCTAATACTGCTTTTTTAAATGCAGGTACACGGGTTATGTATTCATCGCGTGCTTTCCATACATCATCTAAGTTTATTTGTGGTGTAATGTGCGCATTAGCTTTGTTTAAAATGCTCGCC
Source organism: Pseudoalteromonas sp. NZS127_1 (assembly GCF_015864295.1). NCBI lineage: Bacteria > Pseudomonadati > Pseudomonadota > Gammaproteobacteria > Alteromonadales > Pseudoalteromonadaceae > Pseudoalteromonas > Pseudoalteromonas sp. NZS127_1. The sequence goes on from NZ_JADYXO010000004.1 coordinate 139,518, forward strand.
ACTTGAGCGAATAAAGTCTCGGGTGCGGCAAATACATCTAAAATAGCATCGGTGCGTTCTTTGTTTAGTGGGTATACAAATGCGCGCCAAAAATCTTTAATGGTTTCGAGTAATATGTCGCGCTCATCTAAAATAAATTCGAGATTAAACGCCACACCCGACTCAAACGCATGTTGTTTTAGCATCCGCTGACAAAAGCCATGAATGGTAAAAATAGCGGCTTCGTCCATTGATTTAGCAGCTGCATCGAGTAAATCAAACGCGCGGTGCTTATCATCAATTTTGGCAATTACGCCTTCAATGAGTTCGTCATTTGGGTCTTGCCCAAGCAATGCGTCGCGCGCAGCAATAATTCGGCTGCGTACGCGGTCTTTAATTTCTTGGGTGGCGGCGTCGGTAAAGGTTACTACCAAAATTTGCTCAACACTGAGCGGCGTATTTAACTCACCTTCTATTTGCATACCTAGTAAGTAACGTAAATACAGCCCCGTAATTGTATAAGTTTTACCAGTACCCGCACTGGCTTCTATTAAACTTTGACCAATGAGCGGCATAGTAAGAGGATTAAGCGCTTGCATGGTCACTCTCCTTTGCGTGTTCAAATAAAGGCGTGAGCAATTTATCACTCCATTTTATAAATTCTTCTTGGCAGTCATTTAGCGATTGCACCGTTAAGCGAATATACGGGTTTTCTCCCTCGCCTCGCCCTATGTATTGCGGGCTAAATTTGCTCATTGCTTTTATTATATCGCCGCCGCTTTTAACGTACTCATAACCACTTACCGGAAAAAATGGCACAGGCACTGCGCGCAGTGCTTTGTATAACTCAAACCAATCAAGCAGCAATGCATCGGCATCAGCTTTATTAATTGGCGCAAAGGTAATTTGCTTATCGAGCCCAAGTAACAATGTTTCTACTTGTTGATCCATACTTTGCGCTGCGAGGTGATAAATAAAGCCTTTAATTAAATCTTTCGCTTTAATACTCGCACTGCGGTAAAACACTTGTTTTTGCAAATACACATGATTGAGCCAGCCCTCTATTTTGGTGCCTTCAATGGTAAGCAAAACTTCTATTGGCTCACTTTTTCCGCCTTTAATGTGCTCTTTTACTTGCCCTGCAAGCGCATCAACTCGGTGCTCCATACTTTCAAATATGAGGCTGCCTACATTGGCTTGAGGTAACTCACCCCGCTGCAGTATTTGCTCGGTACTCAGTGGTTGCTCGTTTATATTGGCTTTAAGTATTTCATCAAGATAAAAATAGCGGCGCAGTGCATCTAAGCTAAATGGCTCTTCGTCTTTTGCTACTTCGTTAAATTGTGGTAGGCGTAAACCCAATGTTTGTTGATAAAAGCTCTCTTGTGCACTGCACACACTTCTAATAAACACATCTAGATCTAACTGCTCTGGCACAGTCACATCAAGTGCAATAACCGGCTGTGGTTTAATTGACTCACTTGGCAGCCAAATTGGATTGTAACTGTGGTTGCTCAGCACCGTATTGGCTTGCTCATCGGCTAAATAATAATGGCTATTAAAGGGCTGTAAATGCTGCTGGTTGATTAAACATTCGGGCAGTGCTTTTTCGCTTTTTTCGCTTAATACAAAGCTGCGCCCTATGTATTCTAACAGCTCGCTTACAAGGGTTGATGGCATGCGCGGTTGGTTATCAAAACACGAGCGACCAATGTAACTCATGTATAAGTTGTCGCGGGCACTCAGTAGCGCTTCTAAAAATAAGTAGCGGTCATCTAATTTACGTGATCGGTCACCTTTTTGCTTTTTAGAATACGGCACCAAGTCAAAACCAATAGGCTGTACGTTACGCGGATAGTCGGCATCGTTTAAGCCCAGCATACATACCACTTTAAATGGTACTGCACGCATTGGCATCAAAGTACAAAAATTGACTTGGCCTACTAAAAAACGCTGTCCTACGCCTTTTTCTTGAATACCTTGTTTAATTAAGTAACTTACAATACGCTGCGAAACCGCCTTGCTGTAATCGCCGTTGTCGTGGTGTTTTTGTAACTCTTCGAGCACGTTTTGCAGCACTAATAAATCCCAGCTGTCGTCGCTTTCACTTTCGTATATGGCGTTTAATAGCTCGCTTAAAATGTGCGCTTTATTAGTGAGTGTATCGTCGGGCGTTAGCTGCTCTTTAAAGCTTTGCAGTACATCAATAAAGTGCACGAGCTTATTGAGTGTATCGAGCGCCATGCCTTCTACTTCGTCAGCGCTGTAAATACCGTTAAACGGGCATTGTTCGTCGCGCATAGCAATACCAAGCAGTAAACGGTTAAGCCCATGTTGCCAGGTATTTAAATCGATAGCGGGTAAATCAAAGCTGCTTTTATGCGCTGCGTTTATACCCCATTTAACCCCAACACGTTCAAGCCAGTATTGAATTTGCTCGTATTCGTGCGCTTCAAGCCCAAATTTTTCGGCTATTTGCGTAACTTGTAATAAATCGAGAATATCCGACACACCAAAGCGCGAAAACGGTAAGTTAGCTAAACTCGCAAATGAGCTAAGGACAGGCTTTTCTTGCTCTATGGCTAAATCGGCCAATGCGTAAGGAATAAAGCGGCTGCCTTGTGCTCCACCAAATACGGCTTCAATGTAAGGGCTGTAAGTGCCTACATCGGGCATCATGACAATTATGTCTTTGGGGGTAAGCGCTGGGTTTTGATTAAATAAGTTAAGTAAGTAGTCGTGCAAGCGCTCAACTTCTCTGAGCGGTGTATGGCAATCGCTGAGCGTAATGCTGGTGTCGGTTGCGCTGATTGGTAATTTACCTTCGTCGTTTATAAACCACTCTTTGTTATCGGTCAGCGATTCACCTTTAAACGCAAGCTGATAAATCTCGCTTTGTACTTGCCCTAGTAACGTGTCGTCAAACACATCAATAAAGCCATCAATCCAACGGGCATCTAGCTGTACAAGTTGTTCAAAGTAGTCGCGACCTAATTTACCCCACGACGATAACAATGGATTACCAATAAAGTAGTATTCTTCGTCTGGATTGGTTTGTTTTTTTTGTTGCGCTTCCACCAGCGGCATTTTGGCGTATTTAGCGCTTATTTTAGCTGCTGTTTTTTCATCTATAATATCGCCCCAGTAATGCTCACTCGGGTTAAAAAAGAATAATATAACCTCTGTTTTTTTACTCAGTGCTTCAAACACCTCAAGCTGGGAGCTGGCAATCGCCGATATACCAAATAAGCTAATGCGTTGTGGCAGTAAGCTATTGTCCATAGTCTCAAGTGCAGCAAGTAGCTGCCCTTGCATATTAGCGCGATGAAATTGGCTCTGCCCAAGTTCTTGGCTTAGTTTTACAATGCGTCGCCATAAGTCAGGTTGCCATGGGGCAATGGCTACATCTACATCATCAAGCTCATCTTTGCCACTATCCCATGTGGCTATCCAGTGCGGTCGGTACATTAAATATTGGTCGTACACATCGGCTATTTTTTCGCATAGCGCAAAGGTTTTTTGCCCGTCAATATCGCCCTCTAAATAGGTTTTTAGCGGTAAATAAAGCGGTTCATCAATGCAGGTTGGTAAAATTGCAAACAATTTCCAAGCAAGGTTGGGCTTATTAAATGCCGACTCTTTAGGGACATTTGGCAGTAATTGCTGATACAACTGCCAAATAAAGCTCGACGGCAGCGGAAAATCGACCTGCGCCGCAACCCCTAAGTTTTCGCTCAAACCTATTTTTAACCACTGCGACATACCCGGCGATTGCACTAGCACTACTTCTTTATCGAACGGGCTTTGCAATGGGTTTACTTTTAACAGCTGGTGGAACTGCGCTTGCAGGGCTTCCATCCGGTTTGATTGAATAATATTTAGCATATAACACTGACCTTGCTTGAGATAAAACCAGTGTAAGATATTTTCAATATTAGGGGTAGCGCAAACGGGTAATTGGCTTTAATAAATCAGAGAGTTAAGAACTAACTTACAGATTTTATACGCACAGCATCTATTTTATATACTGTGCGTAGTAGTGAGTTTATTTATAAGGGCTAATACTTGATAAACTAAAGTCACTTTGCATTATTACTTCGCCATCAATGCCTTTTAATTTAAGTGAAATAGTGGGGTCAATTTGCTGCCAGTCTATGCTTAAATCACCATAATTTACGTTATGAGTAAAATTCCCTACTCGGTGTTTGTTAGGGCTTACATCTTTCCACTTTTCAGTTAAGCCAGAGCTGGTCATCTCAATTAATGGGTAATCAAGGTTTTGCTGATACTTTGATATTTCACCCCAGTGCGTATCGCCGCTGATGATCACTACCCCATTTACCTTATGCTTTTTAATCAATGCAAATAAACGGTTTCTATCTTCAGGAAAGTTTGCCCATGACTCCCAACCTGTAAAATCGGGTAAAAGCTGTAAGCTTGAGGCAATCAATTTTATTGCAGCAGGCTTTTTAAGCTCTTGTTCAAGCCATTGCCACTGGGCTTCACCTAGCATTGATGCGCCCTTTACTTCACTAGGACTATATGGGCCTTGGTTATTTAACTTACGCTTAGTGTCGTATTCAAGCTCGCTTACATGGTTTAGCGCATCACGGTTCCAACGTAAATCAGGCATTATTATTTGTATGGTTTGCTCATTTTCACCATACATGTACGAGGTATAAATTCCATCAGGACGAGTGCGACGTGCTGAGTTTGCAGGTTCATCCCAAAAATTAAGCATAATTTGGCGTGATTGCTCTTTATGCGGATACTCTTTACCTGCATCGTTTTGGCCATAATCGTGGTCATCCCACATGGCAATGATAGGCGTTTGCGCTTTCAAGATTTTAAAACCCGCCTTTGCCCCTAAACGTTGGTATTTATCGGCAAGTATATCCATATCGTTGGTATCGCCGTAAATATTGTCACCCAAAAATATAAACAAATCCCCCTGCTCTTTGTTAATTGTATTAAATATGGGTATGTTTTTATCTTGATGCCCACACGAACCAAACAGGATTTTAGATGGCGCGGCAGTAACACTTGCGCTAATAACCAAACTCAGCGCCAAGGCAGATAGGGTTAATGGTTTTAATAGGTTCTTCATTTTAAAATCTCGCTAATAGCTGGCGCCATATTTGAATTTATTTCATTTGGATTCTGCCCAAGAGCCTTTAAAACGGTCGCTGCTATTTGTACTTGTTTAAGCTCATTTTTAGTTTTAATTAAGCCACTACCTTTTATTGCGGGGCCGATGGCTGCAAGCCAAATATGTTCAGAGCCGACAATTCCTTCTGGGTAGGTATTTTCACCTAACTCTAGCTCAGCAAGTGCACGTTTAGAGCTGTGATGTTGCCAATCATTGGCATTATTGCCACGGCCGTGATCAGTAGTAATAATTAGTGTGGTGTTATTTTTATAACCCGCTGTAGTTTGAATAGTTGCCCATAAGTCTTTTATAAAAGCGTCACTTTGCCTTGCCGATTTAAGGTATTGTTCGTAATGACCATCATGCGCAAAGTCATCGGTTTCGCCTAAACTTATCACCAACAACTTAGGCTTTTTAGCCAACATATACGCTTTAGCAAAGCGATATGTAAAACTGTCTAGTCGTACGTTATACCAAGGACTGGGGATTTCACTTTGTAGCGCATTTAACAGCGGCGCATCGGTGAATAAATTCTCTTCAATTGACATAAAACCTGCATTTACATACACGTTACTGCGCTTAGTATTTACAATGTATGGGAATACATCCCAACTACCAAATAAGGCTGTGCTACCTTTAAACTCAGGTAACTTATCTAAACGCTCTAAAATAGTTTTATTTGGGTTGAGCACTTTGTTGTTACTATTTATACTTTCGTCAACTTCACCGGTGAGTATTTCGTTGTAACCAGGGTATGAAAAATACCACGGGTTACTTACCGACATAGTAGAGCCGTTAGCTCTATCGCCAATTATAATCCCTTTTTTAGCCACTACTTGCGTTAAAAAAGGCATAAGTAATTGCTGGCGCTCATTTGCTGTTTTTGCCCAAAATTGGGTCTTTAATTGCTCAGGCTTTTTAACAAAATCAGTATTATTAATTAAGCTATTATCAGCCCCATTAAATACTTCTTGCCAGCGTACCCCGTCAAGCGTTACCAGCACTACATTTTGCGCTGCTGTTGCAAAGCTGCTCGCTAATACACTTAAGCTAAATAGTGTTACTTTTATAATTGTTTTCATCGCGTTTGCGCCCTTTCATATAATAAAGCCCATCAATGATGGGCTATATTTTAATTCAATTACTAAAACCTAATTAAAAGTCAGCGGTCAATGTAACTGCCGCAGTGCGAGGCGCACCAATGTAATAAGTAGAGCCGTTACCGGTACCACCTGCTAAGTAGCTTTTGTCAGTAACATTATAAACAACAAACGATACGTCAATGGCTTTAAACGGGCCTGCATCTACGTCAGTTGAATAACCTGCATTAAAATCAAGTACGGTGTAGCCGTCTACTTTATTACGCGTGCGAGTGTCTTCGTCTTGCCATGCACCTAAACGCTCGCCGGTGTATTTAGCCGATAAACCAACACGAAAGCCATCGCTAAAGTAATCGGTAGATACCACAAATAAATCCTCTGATGAATCTATTATGCTGTCGCCTTTTCTAAAGCTTGGTGCGACCTCATTACCACTTTCATCTTTTAATATTACACCCTGTGAATCGTATGCATTTGGATCATCGGATGAATACTCAGAACTGCTATTAGTATACGACGAGTACACGCTCCAGCTTGGTGTTAACATATAGCTTGCTGCAAGCTCGAGCCCATTTGAGTCAATACCCCCTACATTTACGTACGAGCCATTTGTGCCAATCGTGTAATCAATGCCGTCTGTGCCACTACCAGGCGCAATAAAGGTAATGCGGTTATCAAACTTAACACTGTAAGCCGTTGCTGTAAGGGTTAATCTGTCGGCTTGGTAACGTACACCAAAGTCGATGTTGTCGGCAGTTTCTGGCTCTATGTTTGTAAGTGTTGAGCTATCTCGCTCAAGTACACCGTCTTTTATTGCTGAAAAATTCTCGCTATAACTGGCAAATAATTCTGTGCTGTTATTTAGCTGATACAATACACCCCCGCTAAATAACACGTCTGAGTCGCTATCTACTTTATCTGATCTTTCGTTAGCAAAGTGGTCGTACTTTTGTAATTCAACTAAATACTGTTTTGCACCAATATTTAACGTTAAGTCACCAAAATTAATCGAGTCTTGTAGGTACCATTTGAATGTATCGGTATCAAAGGTGTTTTTGTATTGTGTCCAGTAAGGCGTGCTATCAAAGTGATGATAAATACGCGCATCAATTACTTTGTGCCAATCACGCGACTCGTCACGCTCGCTTTGCTCATACCAAAAGCCCGCTTCTATATCGTGATCACCAAATGTAGCTTGGTAATTTGCCGTTACACCTAAGCGATCTTTGTTGTAATGCGTATGGCGGTAAGACATAACCGGCGTTGCTGTTGCATCGTAACACGCAGGATTTAAACCAGGACCCGACTCCCATGGCCAGCTCAAACTTTGCGTACAATCGGCATTTGGTGCAAGCGGGTTGCCCTCACTATCAGCAAAACCATAAGAGCCTGCATTAGTGCCGCCCTCGGTTGTTGGTTCGCCATTTTCATCAACAGGCGTTGTTAAATAAGGTGGGATCCAATCGCCGCGACCTGAATTTTTATGATAATAAGGACTAACGGTTAATAATGAAGTTGGCGAAATCGCGTATTCAAATTTTAAATAGCCTAAGGTATTTTCACGAAGCGTTCCCCAACCTTCTGCAAACATTTGGTCAAAATGCGGAACTCCTGTCCAATTCCATGTTAGCTGATCCCAATCGGGTGTTTGTTCAAACTGCTCAAGGCTTACGCTGTTATAATTCGTCTCGCTTACATCGTCGTAAGATAAACGACCAGTGAGCGTTAAATCTTCAAAATTAGATACAAACTTAAGCTCTGCATGTTGATTGTCTTTACCCCCATTACTGCCTGAGCCAATCCAGCGGCTTGTATCTGTTTGCGAGTAACTTACGTACGCTTGTGTGTTATCAAAAACAGTGCCTGTTTCGTGTTTAAAGTAATAACGCGTGGCATCGTGACTCCCTGAGGTATACGCAAAGGTAGTGCCTTTTTCAAGGCTTGGGTCTTTACTTACAAAGTTAAATGTCCCGCCTAGTGCTTCAAGTGAAGCCGACTTAATATCAGACGTACCTTGACCTACTTCAACCGTTGCAAGGTTTTCGCTATCTAGGTAACGGTTAGCTTTAGCACCACCGCCATAATTAGAGCCACCATTGGGAATGCCATCAACGGTCATACCTAATTGTTGTTGGTTTCCATCAATACTAAAACCACGCATGGTGATTGTAGTAGACCAATCGTCGCCACCAAATGCATCACCTTCATTTATGCTAATACCCGGTAAATTATCAATAACCGATAATATGCTCGATACCGAACTTTGTTGCTCAAGCATTGCAGGCTCAATAACATTATTAGCGTAGCTCGTTGGTTTAGCAACCACGGTTACTTCTTCTATGGTGTTGTCGTTAGCATAACTAGATGTTGATACAGCCATGGCAATTGCCATGCTCAAAAGCGATTTGTTTTTTAAAGCGTACATTGTTGTCCCGTTTGATTTTAATTATGAAATATGAAAACGCGGACAGTATGAATTTTAAATATGACAACGAGGATGAACTTTATTTACATAAAAATTAAACAAATATGGAAGATTTATGGCGGGAATATGTACAAAAAAAGACACCCAAAGGTTTAACTTTGGGTGTCTTAATTATTTTCTAGAACTTATTACAAATAGTAATTTATTTCAATTGTGCAAGCATTTCATCGCTGTATGGTACTAACTCTTCACCGTTTGCAATTTTGCTAATGTAATCTGGGTTTGCAATAAGTGGGCGACCAATAGCGATTAAGTCAAACTTAGCATCGTTAATAGCCTCTTTTGCTGACTCAAAACTATAACTACCCACACCTACTAATGTACCTTTGTAGCCTGCACGTAAAAATTCAGAGATGCTTTTGCCTTCAAGCGAGTCAAAGCGCATGCTATCGTCAAAAATACCGCCGTGTAAGTACGCTAATTCTCTGCTTTCAAGTTCTGTTAATAAGTAATCAAATACCGCTTTATCGCGACTATCTTCGCTCATATTAAAGTAAGCACCCGGTGTTAATCTAAGTGCAGTACGATCACTGCCTACAGCAGCAATAACCGCATCGGTTACTTCTAGTGCAAAACGCGACATGTTTTCAGGCGTTTGACCATATTCGTCGCTGCGTGTATTTGCAGCGTAATGTAAAAATTGGTCAACTAAATAACCGTTAGCACCGTGAATCTCTACCCCATCAAAGCCTGCTTCAATTGCGTTTTCAGCAGCTTTTACGAAATCAGCAACTAGACTTTTAATATCATCAGTAGTGGCTGCTTTTGGTGTGATGTATGTAAGCTCACGCATACGAGGGACAGAGCCTTCAACGCCAATTGCTGATGGAGCAAGTACATCGCCATCAAAAAAGTGAGGGTGTGCAACACGGCCAACATGCCATAGCTGTGCAAACATTTTGCCGCCATTAGCGTGCACTGCATCAGTTACTTTTTTCCAACCTTGAATTTGCTCGCTGGTAAATAAACCCGGAGTATTTGGGTAACCTTGTCCATCTGGACGAATAATAGTTGCTTCACTAATAATTAAACCGGTTTCGGCACGGCGAGCATAATATTCAACCATATCTTGTGTTGGCACTAAGTTATCGTCAGCCATACAACGCGTTAATGGTGCCATAAGTACGCGGTTTTTAAGCTCAATCGTGTTATTTAATTTAAACGGAGCAAGTAGATCAGTTGTCATTTTTCAATCCTTCATTAAGTATATGCTTACTACAATGTGGCCTTTTTACAAACATTCAAGCTTATTTTTGAATGATCGCTCAAATTAGTGAGGAACTATACTGATCAATCTACAAATTAGATCTGCATTGCTGAAATTAAATAGCAACTTTTCAACACTCTGTCATATAACTCGATATACTTGTGTGCATATAATTTAGATATACTAGGGCGTGTTGATCTTTGGTGGGTGAATTTGCAGCAGTATGTTTGGTTTTTAGGCAGGGCAGAGCCTATGTAGTGTGGTTATTCCCCATAAATAGGCGATAACGCAGCATAAAGACCAAACATGCGCTGCCCAAAGGGTTCTTTCTAGGGACGATTAACTCTTTGTTGCTCGGTTTTTACTTAGCCCACTAGGTTACAAACCTCGCGCCGCGATTTAATCGCCCCTAGATTGAACAAATTTCAATCCACAAAGGTCAACACGCCCTAATATCAATAGTAATTAAGAGTGAGCTAATTATGACAACGCCAAATTTAAGCGAAGAACACGCAGTAATTTTAGGACTTGGAGCAAAAAAACGCCTAGCCTATATGTTCGAAACCGTACAACAGTTCAAGCAAGTATGGATTTTAAACGATGATGATGGCTGCGTTATGCTTGCCAACGAAGATGACGACTGTGTGCCAGTTTGGCCAACTCGCGAATTTGCAGAAGCATGGGCAACTGGCGAATGGGCTGGCTGCAGCGCTAAAGCAATCCCACTTGCTGACTGGTTTAGTCGCTGGACACCGGGTCTTGAGGAAGATGACTTACTTATTGCTGCCTTCCCTACAGAGGAAGATGATGGCACGATATTGTTTTCAGATGAGTTTGAAAAACAATTAAAAGCGCCAAAGCAAAAATATTAAGGTTCAAAGCCTAAATACTCAGAGTTCTAAAATTTATAAACGCGGCACTTAATTTAGTAGCCGCGTTTTTATTGGCAATATCTAAAATTCAAATAAGCCTGTGTAATTGCATCTGGATTTTCTACTTGCGGATAATGCCCAAGCTCTACAAACTCTTGTACGCGCGCATTGGGAATAAGCTTTTTATAGTGCTCAATCATATGCTTACCAGAGATGGGGTCTTCTGCGTCTGCTATAAACGTAAGTGGTATATTGCTATTTATGATGGCACCAACCCAGCGTGCTCGGTTTTGCTGCCTCTGCTTTATATAACTAATGAGTTTGGGCATTACGGCTAAGCCATCTTTATAAATTAGCAGCTCCAAAAGTGTGTCTACCACTTGTTTTGAAGGCGGTGTACTTTTACCAAAAATAGTAAGTAGATTATTGGCAAATTTTTGTTTATTCATTAATTTTGGCACTATCCAACCTAGCTTTGAAAGTAAAAGCTTTTGTATAAATAATGGTTTATGCACTTCAGGAAATAACCCACCATTTAAAAAGCACACACTGTTTATTTTAAAGTCACTTTGGCTAACGACTTGCCTTGCTAATAACTCTTGAGCCACAGTATCGCCATAGTCATGAGCTAAAATATGTATATCATTAATATTTAACGTTTTTAAAAATTGAGTATATAAGTCGGCTTGTTCAGTAATTTTATAGCCTGCATTTTTAGGTTTATCTGACAAACCAAAACCTAGCATATCGAGTGTAATTACAAAATAATGTTCACTAAGGGTTTGCCACATACCTTCCCAGTCCCAACTAGCACTTGGAAAGCCATGTATTAAAAGCAGCGCAGGCTTAGTTATATCACCAGCTGTTTTAGTAAAAATTTGATGGCCACTAATTTGAGTAAATTGACCCTGTGATTGCCACTGTTGAAGAGAAAACATATATTAGCTTAATTTTTATTATTGATTTGTTAGTTTTATCATAAAGATAATGAAAAAAGGAAACAAAACCAATGCATAAAATTTGCATTGCCTTATTAAAAGTCATGTTAAAATTTAATAGTGTAATCTACATAAACTCGATGGTCAGCTCTATCGCCTTTAACACCATCAACACTGCCTGATTTTTCGGTTGTATAATCTACAAATAACCAACGTAAGCTTAAGCCTTTTATTTTCTCAACTTTATAGCGAGTATCTACAGCCCAATATTTTTCGTCGGCTGTACCGCCTAACTTACCCAACGCAGAGTTTTCAGCATCGCTGCCGTCTGTGTAGTAAAATTTAGTTGTTAAGCCAGGCGATACTGCTTTCAAATCAATTCCTAAACGAGCTTGCCATGATGTTTCATTTTGATTTGTTAAATCGGCACCAATTAATGAGCGAGTTGGAAATGGGTTTGTACCATGGTCGCCACTGAAATTATCTTCAATCCAAGCATCACTTACTTTAGTAAATGCCGCACCTACACTCCAAATATCTTTTTTCCAATCAGCATCTAGGTAATAGGCAAACCCATCGTTTTCACTTTTGGTTAAACCTGTTAATGCACCAGGTGCATCTTCATCATCTAAATCACCACCCTCTGCGCCTGTTACAAATAAATCGCCATCATCTTGTGAGGTAAATATGCCAGTTGAAAGGGTTAACTTACTTTGCTCAAGCTTAATGTCGTAACTGATTTTTAACCCGATTTTACTTAAATAATTGTGTGAATTTAAATATTCAGCCTCTAATATTAGATTGTCTTTTTTATGCGTAGCACCTACGCCCCAAATTACGCTAATAGCACCAGTTGCCGATTGATCGGTAGAAAAGTCTTCCCATCTATCATCGTGTCGACGGCTCCATTTATCGTAAACGTAACCGTATAATTTAGTGTTACCAATTTTGTAATCGCCAAAAACGCCTCTAAAAGTATTAGGAATAGCCCGACTCCCAGAGCTTTTAAGCAACATACTTTTGGTTTTTTGCCCACCTACTTTAACGTGACCATTGTTGCCCAATTTAAAATCTAAAAAATATTGTCCAAATTTAGAAAAGCTATCGTCAACTCCACCGCTCTCATTACCTGCTGGCAAAATATTACCTGCGGCTGAACCCGTAGAATTAATATCCATCACGGTGTAAGTCGATACACCCACACTCACTAAATCGTTTATATAACCAGATGTGTAATTGAGCTCTATACCTTGAGCAAAAGTTGAATCGTCACTTGCGTCGTTATCGTAGTCACGGTCAAAATAAATTGATCTAAGTTTTATATTAAATTCATCTTGTTCTGTCAGCCCATTAACAGCGGCATACGAAGGAATAGAAATACATGTTAATACTGCGCCTGTTGCCGCAAGTAATTTAGATACTCGGTGAGCCATAGTTATCTCCGTTACCTTGTTTTGTTTAAGTTTTAACTGTGCAGTGCATAGCAGCATGTATTTTTTCGACCTACACGGTAAACATGTCATAAGGTAATTACATTTTAAGTAATCACGTTTTCTTTCACGCTACTAAAATATAGAACAATATAAGTTTTTAATGTTTTAATTTTCATATTATAAAATATTAAGTGTTTGTTTTGTTTCGGATGAATTATAAAAGTAAGGTGAGCATCGTCTCTTGCTCGCTCGAACCTATACCGATAGTTCCCTTTAAAAGCGTCATAATATTGGTTAAATTTTACTTTATTTAAACTTAACAAAGTAAAGTTATAAGCAAAAACTAAAAGCTATCCGTTGTTTTTTGAGCACCTAATATTCACTAAAAAATCGATAAATATAAAAATCAGCACCTTTAGCTAATACTTTTGTTGTTCGCTATAAAGTAGCAAAAAACATAAAAATTATTATATTTATATACATGTTCGTCTTATCTTGGTGAGTAAAATCAACTTTTTATATTACATCCACTCTAAACCTTTATAAAATATATATATTCTAATTAATAACAAAGTTGTATCCTGAATAATAAGTGCTATATTTATTTCGATGATAAAACAGATATACTGTCAGTATATTAATAATAAAGGATGAGTTAATGTTTTCAGGACGACCGGTTAGTAAAAGGTTATTAATCTCGGTGCTTACTCATGCTATTTTTTTCATCAGTGGTATTGTATTAACTTACTTTGCCCACGCTGCACATCAAGATGCTGTTAATAACAAAATAAATGAAGCCCTCAACAACCGCCTTTCTTCACTCTCAACAGGCGTTACTAGCAGATTCGACTTATATAAATATGGGCTATACGGTTTAAAAGGATTTATACACGGCATTGGCGTTAATAATTTAAGCTACCAAACAATTTCTAATTACTCTAACAGTCGCAACTACGCCCAAGAATTCCCTGGAGCAAATGGTATTGGCTTTATAAGAAAAGTGAATGCCGAAAACTTAGCTCAATTCTTAAAAACTGCAAAATCCGATCGGCCTAACCAAATATTCGAACTAAATAAACTAGCTAACGAAAGTGATGAGCACTTTATTATTCAGTACATATTTCCTGAGCAAAGTAATTCACGGGCTCTAGGACTCGATATTGCATCGGAAAGTACACGTAAAAAAGCAGCATTAAATTCTGCAATTAATAACCAAGTTCAATTATCGGCGCCTATTACGTTAATCCAAGCGGATAACAAATCGAAACAAGGCTTTTTAATTTTACTACCAGTTTATAAAAATATTATTATTCCAACTGATAAAACCCAGCGTTTAGAGCAATTAATTGGATGGACTTACTCCCCTTTATTAATAAACAATATTTTAGACTCTCTTTCCCAAGCTGATGAAAATAAGCTAGTCATTAGCGACATAGGTAACAACGTTAAAACTGACTTTTTTAGCTACGGCATTAAAAGCAACTCGGCTGATTATCAGTTAAATAAAGTAATTAAAGTGATGGGAAGAACATGGGAAATCACACTTAGTGCTTCAGACACATTTATTGAATCACTACACTTGCCGAGTAAATATCAAGCTATTGTCAATGGTGTTTTTTATACCCTTATTTGTATGTTTATAACTTTAATAATTCAGCTGTTTTTTTACCGTAGAGCACAAAGAACACAGCAAAGAATTATCAAAGCTAAACAAAATAAGCATATGCTGCAGCAAACAAATTTAAAATTAGAAAAAGAAGTAAAATTACGCACTAAAGAAATTGCTGATATAAGTATGCTTCAACAAAGTATTTTAAACAGTGCCAGTTACTCTATTATTGCGACCGACATAAATGGCTTAATTACTTTATTTAATCCCGCCTCTGAAAAGTTATTAGGCTATAGAGCAAAAGACGTTATTGGAATTGAAAATCCGGGTATTTTTCATTTAAAAGAAGAAATTATAAAAAAAGCCAAACAGCTTAGTGCAGAGTTAAATGAACCTGTTTTCCCTGGTTTTGAAGTGTTTATCTTAAAAGCAACTTCTACAGAGCCTGATATCAATCAGTGGACATACATTTCTTCTACAGGCGAGCACATACAAGTTAATATAAGTGTTACCTCTTTATTAAATAACGAAAATGAAATTGTTGGCTATTTGGGTGTAGCATACGATTTGACCGAACAAATTAATCACGAACAAGCTCTCGGACATGCTAAAGAATTAGCTGAACAGGCATCACAAGCTAAATCTGAATTTTTAGCAAATATGAGTCACGAAATACGCACACCTATGAATGGCATACTAGGTACATTACAGTTACTGCAAGAGCAGCCATTGAATGAAAAATCAAAAGAGTATTTAAAAAAATCACTTTATTCGACCCGCTCACTCACCACTATTATTAATGATATCCTCGACTTTTCTAAAATTGAAGCTGGGAAGCTTTCATTAGAATATAAATCATTCGACCTTTTTGAACTTATTCACCACTTAGAGTCTGATCTTGGCCTGCAAGCCAGTGATAAAAATATATACCTTAAATTTATAATTAATATTGAGCATAAGTATTGGGTGGGCGACCCCGTTAGACTCAGACAGATATTTTTAAACCTAATATCTAATGCGATTAAGTTTACGTCGCAGGGTGGCGTTACAGTAACGTTTAGGCTAACCGACGAAAATAAAATATGTTGTTGTATATCAGACACCGGAATTGGAATTTCTGAGCAGGCTATAGAGCGATTGTTTGAGCGCTTTGAACAAGCAGAGCAATCAACTACGCGTGAATATGGCGGTACAGGTCTTGGCTTACCTATTACTAAATCATTAATAGGTTTAATGAATGGCGAAATTAAAGTAACAAGCCAATTAGATTCAGGTAGTCAGTTTTATGTGTACTTACCATTAAAACAAGCACAGATTGATGAAAGTACATTAATAACAAAAAATGTTGAGCTTCCTGACCTATCTGGAAAAACTATTTTATTAGCTGAAGATAATAAAATAAATCAGCTTGTTGCATCTGCGATGCTTGAGCCTACAAAAGCCACCATTATTATTGCCAACAATGGGTTAGAAGCAATCTCATTATACGAGTCACACAAGCCAGACATTATCTTTATGGACATTCAAATGCCGAAAATGGATGGTCTTCAGGCATGTAAAAAAATTAAGGCGCTTAATAACGAACAAATTGTTATCGCGTTAACCGCTAATGTTTTTACAGAGCAAAAAGAAATATACAGACAGTTATTTGATGGTTACGTTTCTAAGCCAATTGAAAAACATGAGCTTGTAAGCATGTTATCAACACTCTATTTAGTTAATAGTTAGTCATTACGGAGGCATTAAAAAACCCAGTTACTAATACCTTTCGATATTAGTAACTGGGTTCTAAGAATAATGGTGGAGGGAGAGGGATTCGAACCCTCGTTAGGGATAAACCTAAACACACTTTCCAGGCGTGCGCCTTCAGCCACTCAGCCATCCCTCCACAGTGCTGCAATTGTGTAATGCAACAGCGCGCTATAGTATGAAATAGACCCTTAAGGTGCAAGGCATTTTTAAATATGAGCCTTTAAATGCTTACTTATCAAGCAATAGCTTATATATAGGCACAAAAAACGGCTAAATCTTAGACCTAACCGTTTTAATTTATACTTTTAAAATTACTTAGCCATGCTCGCAGTAAATTCAAGCATGCGATTTAAGGATTTAAGTGCGCCTTCGCGTAAATCCATATCAACGAATACTTCTTTACCTTTAGGGCTTATGAGGGCTTCCTCAATCGCTTTTAAGCCATTCATTGCCATCCAAGGGCAATGTGCGCAACTTTTACATGAAGCGCCCTCACCTGCCGTTGGAGCCGCAAAAAACTCTTTATCTGGACATAGTTGCTGCATTTTATAAAAGATGCCGCGATCTGTTGCTACAATAAACTTTTTATTGTCCATTGTTTGCGCAGCTTTAATTAATTGGCTCGTAGATCCAACCGAATCGGCAAGTGCAACAATTTCTGCTGGTGACTCAGGATGAACTAATACGCCTGCATCTGGGTGTAGCGCCTTCATATCTTTTAAGGCTTTAGTTTTAAATTCGTCATGTACGATACATGCACCATTCCACATAAGCATATCAGCACCGGTATTTTTTTGAATATAACTACCAAGGTGCTTATCTGGGCCCCAAATGATTTTTTCGCCTTGCTCATCAAGGTGCTCTACTATTTCAAGTGCACATGATGAGGTTACAATCCAATCTGCACGCGCCTTAACTGCGGTAGAGGTGTTTGCATACACAACCACTTTACGGTCAGGGTGCTCATCACAAAACGCTGAGAACTCGTCTATCGGGCAACCAATATCTAGCGAACACGTCGCTTCAAGCGTTGGCATAACAACCGTTTTATTTGGCGTTAAAATTTTGGCTGTTTCGCCCATAAATTTCACGCCCGCGACGATGATCATATCTGCATCATGACGTGCACCAAAACGTGCCATTTCTAGCGAATCGGCAACGCAGCCGCCGGTTTCTTCTGCAAGTGCTTGAATTTCAGGATCGGTATAATAATGTGCAACAAGTACTGCATTTTTATCTTTTAGTAATTGTTTTATACGCGCTTTATATTCGCCTTGCTCGTCATTTGTTAACGGTGCTGGCTTAGGGGGGAAAATATAACCTTCAGGCATAATAGTTTGAGCTAGACTCATGTTCTCGACCACTTATCTACAGTGCATTAATTAGGGCGAATTATACGAGAATATAAACATAAATAACAGCAAACTAGTTAAGCTGTTTATAAAAAATAGAATGGGAATTTAAAAAAGAATATAAAGGAAAGTATTAGAGAGTGGTGGGTCATGATGGATTTGAACCATCGACCAATTGATTAAAAGTCAACTGCTCTACCAACTGAGCTAATGACCCGTCT
>NZ_JADYXO010000004.1:157676-214873 GCF_015864295.1 Pseudoalteromonas sp. NZS127_1
AGAATGGTGGGTTATGATGGATTTGAACCATCGACCAATTGATTAAAAGTCAACTGCTCTACCAACTGAGCTAATAACCCGCTCTATGCGCTTATTCAATTATGAATGAAGCTTACGTATATCCGCCGATTGATGCCAAACACTATTCACAAGGAATAAAGAATGGTGGGTTATGATGGATTTGAACCATCGACCAATTGATTAAAAGTCAACTGCTCTACCAACTGAGCTAATAACCCGCTCTTATATAACTTTTCATAGAATGGTGGGTTATGATGGATTTGAACCATCGACCAATTGATTAAAAGTCAACTGCTCTACCAACTGAGCTAATAACCCGTTCCATGCGCTTATTAAGTTATGAATGAAGCCTGCGTATATCCGCCGATTGATGCCAAACACTATTCACAAGGAATAAAGAATGGTGGGTCATGATGGATTTGAACCATCGACCAATTGATTAAAAGTCAACTGCTCTACCAACTGAGCTAATGACCCGCTCTGACGTTGCGTTTTATAACAACTTAGTATTCTACGTAAATCCGCCGATAAAAGACCATTCAAAGAATGGTGGGTTATGATGGATTTGAACCATCGACCAATTGATTAAAAGTCAACTGCTCTACCAACTGAGCTAATAACCCGCTCTTTTTGTCGCATTTCGAGTGGGGTAACCATTCGTTTGCTGCGGGCGCTTATAATACTTATTTATAAAATGAGTGCAACCGAAATTGTCTCTTTTTTTAAGTTTTTATGTCTAGATGCACAAAATTAAACCGTTTGTGCTCAAACTACATGCAAATCCAAGATTCTTCGAGAGTTTCCATGTAGTTTGCTCGCCCTAACTAGAAATTTAATCGCTAGTGAACTTTAGTTTCCTAAACGATCAGTTGCTAGTTTTGCAGCGGTTGTACTTGGGTATTGATTGATAAGATCGCTCAATATTTTTTGCGCTTGCGCCGCTGAACCTTGATCTTGTAAAAGTGTGCCTAACTTTAGCATCGCATCTGGGCGTTTATTAGAATTTGGAAATTCGTTCACAACGACTTTAAAGTGCTCTACTGCTTTTACACCATCATTTTTAATAGTAAGCAACTGCCCTAACCAATAATGCGCATTAGACGCATAGACAGAGTTTGGGTAGGTAGTTAAAAACGTTTGAAATTCAGGAATCGCTTGGTCATAGCGTTTATCTTTCATTATTAACGCAACAGCGCGCTCATAGGCTTCGTTTTCAGATAAGTCACTGCTATAGGTCTGTGCATTGCTTTGTTGTGTGTAATCAGTTGCGGGAGCTGCTGCTGGCTGTGTATAAGCCTGGCTCACGCGGTTTTCAATTTCTTGATACAACTCACGCTGACGCTGCAGTACTTTTTCAAGCTTGTAGCTTTGCTCTTCGGTTACACCTCGAATTTGGCTTACTTCGTCTTGTAACAAGTTAAGCTGTTGCTGTAACTCAACTTGCAAAAAGTTACGCTGTTGCATCATATTCTCAAGCGACGCTAATCGCTTCTCAATACTTGATTGTGAACTCGCAGCTTCTGAAACAGGAGCGGGAGCAGCCATTAACTGGGTGCTCCCGCTCAATATCATGGCTGCCAAAATAATTTTCGGCTTCATAATATCTCTTATCTTAGTAAACTAGTACCGCACGGCGGTTTTTAGCGAAAGCTGATTCAGTGCGAGACTTAACCATTGGCTTCTCTTCACCGTAGCTTACCACTGACATTTGGCTAGCTGAAACACCTAAGCTTAATAAGTATTTTTCAACTGCTTGGCCACGGTGCTCACCTAATGCAATATTGTACTCTGGAGTACCGCGCTCATCTGCATGGCCTTCAATTAGTACTTTAACTGATGAGTTTTGAACTAAAAACTCAGCATGTGCACGAAGTAAGTCTGCGTACTTGCTTTCAACTGTCGCAGTATCAAAATCAAAGTATATTACTTGCTCTTGACGAAGTGCTTCGTACTTTTGACGAAGTTGTTCTTCTGCTTGTTGCTCAGGAGAAATTGTAGCAACTTCAACCGTATCAGTGTTAGTTGATTGCTCAACAACGCCTTGATTTGATTGGTTTGCAGCACCTTCATCAATATCTGAAGATGAGCTACAAGCTGCTAATGTCATTACTGGCACAGCAATTAGCAGGCCTTTAAGTATTTTGTTAAGTTTCATTGAGTAGATTCCTATTTTGAGTAAACCAGTAATATTACTGTAAGTATGGCGACCAAGCTGGTGCCTTTACTTGTCCGTCTAGCACAGGTAACCGTGCCTTAAAGCGGCCGTCCATCGATACTAGCGCAAGTACCTGTTTATTATTATGAAGCGTGCTATATATAATCATCGAACCATTTGGCGCTATGCTCGGTGATTCATCTAGGCGTGTTCTCGTTAATACTTGGAACGCGCCTGTAGCCAGCTCTTTCTTAGCAAGATGGTACTGCCCGTTGGTACGGTTAACCATCACTAATTCTTTTCCATCTGGTGAGATAGAACCCGCAAGGTTCATATCGCCATCAAAGGTAAGTCGTTTAGACCTACCTGTTTTTAAATTTAACTTATAAATCTGAGCATTACCACCCCTTTCAGATGTAAACACAATATCTTGACCATTAGGGTGCCAAGATGGTTCAGTATCTATGCTACGGTGATTTGTTAAGCGTGTTTCTTTGCGTGTAGCTAGGTCAAGCAAGTAAATTTCTGTTGCACCCGTCTTGTCCTTAGAAAGCACTAATAATAGCTTTTTACCATCTGGCGAAAACTGCGGTGCACCATTGATACCACGGTAGCTTGCTATTATTTCGCGCTTACCTGTGTATATATCTTGAATGTAAATTTGGCTTTGACGATTTTCAAACGTTACATACGCTAACTTAGTACCATCTGGTGACCACGCTGGCGACATTAAAGGCTCTTTTGAGCGAAGTAATACTTGCTCATTAAATCCGTCATAATCTGCAACAACTAACTGATAAGGCTTATCATCATTATCACGTACTATTACATAGGCAATTTTAGTTAAAAATGCGCCTTTTTCACCAGTCAATCTTTCATAGATAACGTCACTGATTCGATGAGAGTAACGGCGAAAACCACTTTCACCAATAACACTTTCACGCGCTTCCAAAATATGATCTTGGCTTTTAACTAGCTTACCATTACTCATCATTTGTGTGTTGCCACCGGTAATTTGGCCGCGGATCACGTCAACTAACTCATAACGCACTAAGTAACGCCCATCAGTTTGCTGCTCAACTTCGCCCACTAATATCGCTTCCACACCTTTATTAACCCAAGATGCGTAATCAATTTCGCTATCTTTGGTTGGCTGTTGTGGCATTTGCGCTACATCTACAGGCTTAAATTTACCACTGCGCATTAAATCGGCAGCAATAACACTGCTTAATTTTTCAGGGATTGGGCCAACACCTTGGTACTTAAAAGGTACTATAGCAATGGGCCTTGCACCGTCTACACCCTCAGTTATTACAATTTCAAGTGCTGCATTAGCAACACCCACAAACCCAAACAGTAAAACTAAACAGGCTATTTTTATTTTGTTGAACATATCATTCCTTTAAAATTCTGGCTTGATTGTTAAATTAATATTCTTAAGTTGTTCGAATACGTCTTTATCTTTAGATACCGGTAATGTGTCGGCCATGCGCACTGCTCTTAATGCAGCTTCACATACCAACTTATCGCCACCTAATGATTTAACTTGCGTTACTAAACCATTAAAACCTAAACGAATATTTACTCGGCACTGTTGGTTTTTCATTTTTTCATCAATCAATAAGTTTTGCTGAATACGCGCCATAATTAATGCACGGTACTTATCAACTTCGCTTACCACTTGTTGTTGACGTATTTTACTACGGGCAGCCTGCTCTTTGGCAAGTTGCTCTTGTAACATTTGCTCTTGCATTGCTTGCTGGCGTTTACGTTCGGCCTCGGCTGCACGCTCTTTTGCTTCTTCTTCACGTTTTTTACGTTCAGCTTCTGCTTTTTTAAGTGCGTCTTCTTCGGTTTTACGCTTATCAGCAGCAGCTTTTGCTGCACTTTCAGCTTCTTGCTTTTGCTTTTCAGCTTGCTTAGCTTTAGCGCGCTCTTTTTGCTCAATGGCACGTGCTTTTTTAGCTTGTGCTTGCGCCTCGGCTGTTTCTTTTTCTTTAGCTTTACGTTCTTGCTCTAGCTTTTTAATATGCCTAGATTCAGATTCGCGTTGCTTACGTGCATTGGCCGCTCTGCGTTCTAAATCGCGGATACGTTTGTCTTCAGCACTTTTTTTATCTTTTTCTTTCTTTTGAAGTTCAGCAATTTTTTGCTCAACTTGTTTTTGATCAACTGTAACGGCTGATACTGCTTTATCTGGCGTAGGTATAGCCGAATTAAGCGTTACTTCCATTACTTTAGGTGCTGGCGGATGAATGTTTGCAGACGCATACAAAAAACCACCAATTCCTAAATGAAGTACTATCGATTTTACTACTGAACTATTCATACAGCTACTTCCCCTCAAAGGATTCAGTCATTAATCCTACTGATGGTACGCCTGCATTTTTCAAAAAATCCATTAGTAATAATACTTCTTGATACGACACCTTACCCGAGCCTTTAATCATAACTGGCACGTCAGGGTTTTTCATTAACTGTAATTTTATAACCGCAGCAACATCAAGTGCTTCCATAGGCTCTTCAGGATCAGTACCTACGCTTACATAATATTTACCCTCTGCATCAATTGAAGCAATAATGGGCGGAGTATCTTTAGTATCAACTAAATCAGACTCTTCCATTTTAGGTAAATCAACTTTTACACCGTGTGTAATAAGCGGTGCTGTTGCCATAAATATAATAAGTAATACCAACATTACATCAATGTAAGGTACTACATTAATTTCTGCGACCGGACGGCGCTTTTTACGCTGATACATTCGCTTGTGCCTCTATTTGTGTAGCTGCTTGACGGTGTAAAATATTAGCAAACTCTTCCATAAAGTTAATATAGTGAGACTCAAGCTTTTCAACACTGTTTGAAAAGCGGTTATAAGCAATAACGGCCGGAATTGCCGCGAATAAACCCATAGCAGTCGCAATAAGTGCCTCTGCTATACCGGGTGCTACCATTTGTAATGTAGCTTGCTTAACTTCACCTAGTGCAATAAAGGCATTCATAATACCCCAAACTGTACCAAACAAACCGATGTACGGACTAATAGAACCTACCGTTGCTAAAAACGATAAGCTAGATTCAATTTTTTCAATTTCACGAGAAAGCGCAACACGCATAGAACGATGCGTCCCTTCCATAACAATACTCGCACTTTGAAATGTATTCTTTTTATGACGAGCAAACTCTTTAAAGCCTGAAGTAAATAAGGCTTCAATACCTTGAGACTGACCGCTGCGTGACGATATTTCGTTATACAATTTACTTAGATCAATACCAGACCAAAATTTTTGCTCAAATTTCTTAGCATTTGATAGTGCATCTGATATTGCTTTTTTACGCTGAAATATAATTGTCCACGACATTACAGACATGGCAACTAGCCCTAACATCACTAACTGAACAAGCAAGCTTGCTTCTAAAATTAGGTCTAAAAAATTAAGCCCTGATCCCACGTTAAACTCCTAAGTAATTTCAAAATACGGCAAATTGGTTAATTTGTGTAAATATGACCGTTTATACGGTCAAAAGTTGCATCTAGTGTATCTAGTCCATTTCAAGCTGACAACGGTATTGCTATGAATAGGCAACAAAAAACGTTAAAAAACAGCTTTAGTTGGCATTTCCCTTTGCCTCAGTATTTTATTTAATCTTTTAAATAAACTCGCTAACTATAAATATGCGTAAATATATAAGTAAAACGTCATAAAATGCGCCGTTTATTCAAAATAAGAGCATAAACACTCAAAACCTATAAGCCTTACCTTCACGTAACAGTAAAACTAATACCGAGCCACATCAAAAGAAATAACTTAAGCCATAAATTTCATTAACTTATAAATTTAACGATTAATTAACGCGCAAGATTCAAACAACAATAAAAGTCACCGAATTAGTTTTTCTAATCCGAAAATACAAATTTTCTAGTTTGAACAAATAAAGGTTCTTACGTATTATTCTCCCATACCGAACTAGCGCACCGAATGAGATAGTTTCATTAAGCCAAGTTCTTAGTAATAGGATATTTTATCGTATTACATTGTTTTACTCTTTATGGATAAAACCAAATTAAGTAAAACATAGTTCCCTAGATTACTTCCTTCAACTTGTTGTTTGCCCGCATTTTTTGCGGGCTTTTTTTTGTCTGCAATTTGGTGCGCTACACACTATATTTATAAACTAGTAATCGCTTTACTCAATCTACGATAAGTAATTCGCTTACTAGTTTGAATGGTACGCAGGATAGCTTCGCTAGTCTTAACGCCCTGTGAATTAACAGTTAACTATAGAGCATATCAGTCTTTTTAAGTAACATTTGCAACAGTGCGTTTAGGTTTTAGGGATAATATCAACCTTCATAAACACTTAAACAATTTAACGAATTAAATAACTCTGTAGTGTTGTTAAAAGCTTTTTGTTTAAAACAATTTAAGCAAATTAGTATAATAGTTTGCGGGTAAGGGATACAAATGCAGTTACCTGCTGCGCACTAAGACACAGCAAGTAATGAATATATATAAGTTTAGTCTTTTTTAGGAAGTAAACCAAAGTGATGGTATGCGCTGTCTGACACTATTCGCCCACGGGGTGTGCGCTGAATAAACCCTTGCTGAATTAAAAATGGCTCTATTACGTCTTCTATTGTTTCACGCTCTTCGCCAATAGCAGCCGCTACATTGTCGAGCCCTACGGGGCCGCCCATAAATTTTTCAATTATGGCGAGTAAGTATTTGCGGTCCATATAATCAAAACCACTTTTATCTACGTCAATCATGTCAAGCGCTTGCTTAGCTACTTCGGCATTTACTGTGCCGTCAGACTTTACTTGTGTGTAATCGCGTACACGGCGTAATAAACGGTTTGCAATACGCGGTGTGCCGCGCGAGCGCTGTGCAATTTCGGTTGCGCCATCGTCGCACATTTCTAAATCAAGATAATGTGCAGAGCGCCCTACTATATGTGATAAATCTTCTACAGAATAAAACTCTAATCGCTGCACAATACCAAAACGGTCACGTAGTGGCGATGTAAGTGAGCCTGCTCGCGTGGTTGCACCTATGAGTGTAAATGCTGGTAAATCTAATTTAATAGAACGTGCAGCTGGGCCTTCACCAATCATTATATCAAGCTGATAGTCTTCCATCGCTGGGTAGAGTATTTCTTCAACTTGCGGGCTTAGTCTGTGTATTTCATCAATAAACAGTACATCGCCTTCTTCTAAATTAGTAAGTAGTGCGGCTAAATCGCCCGCTTTTTCAAGTACTGGGCCTGATGTTGTTTTAATGCTTACGTGTAATTCGTTGGCCACAATGTTTGCAAGCGTGGTTTTACCAAGCCCTGGAGGGCCAAATATTAATAAATGATCGAGCGCTTCACCACGGGTTCGAGCAGCTTCAATGAAAATTTCCATTTGCTGCTTAACATGAGGCTGGCCTCTGTAATCGGCTAAAAGTTTTGGTCTTATTGCACGATCTATAGAGTCTTCATTTGTTTTTTCAGTCGCATCAATTAAGCGATCCGCTTCAATCATGGGTTACTCACAACATTGATTTTAAAGATTCTCTAATAAGAACCTCAGTAGACATATCGGGTTTGCTTATCGATTTTACTGCTTTTTGAGCTTGTGGCAATTTATAACCTAACGCAAGCAGTGCTGATACGGCATCGTCTGCTGCATTATTAGCAATTGTCGCATCGCTCATTGGCTCTATTACTGCGCTATCGCTAAATGGCGTAAATAAATCATTGCCCCAATCTTTTAATCTGTCTTTCATTTCGAGTACTAAGCGCTCGGCTGTTTTTTTACCTACACCCGGTAATTTAACAAGCGATGTTGAGTCTTCGTTATTCACACAACTCACAAATTGCTTAGCTGACATACCCGATAAAATAGCTAAACCAAGTTTTGGCCCTACGCCATTTGCTTTTAATAGCTCTCTAAATAAGGCACGCTCAACTTTATTATTAAAACCAAATAATAACTGAGCATCTTCGCGCACTACAAAGTGCGTATAAACAATCGCGTTTTCACCAATTTTTGGTAAATCGTAAAAACAGGTCATTGGCATTTGTACTTCGTAACCTACTCCACTTACTTCGAGTAAGATTTCTGGTGGCTGTTTTTCGACTAAAATACCATTTAAACGGCCTATCATAGTTATTTCCTTAAACGTCCTCTAACGGTTTTGCTTGCGCTACCCGCTAGTTTAATTAAATTTTGTTCTGAGTGAGCATGGCAAATCGCAATAGCCAGTGCATCAGCTGCATCGGCCTGTGGCGTACCGGGTAGTTTTAAAATATTTTTTACCATGTGCTGCACTTGTGTTTTATCAGCGCCACCGTTGCCTACTACCGCTTGCTTAATTTGCCTTGCTGAATATTCAAATACGGGTAAGTCGGCCATTGCAGCGCCCACAATAGCAGCGCCTCTAGCTTGGCCTAGTTTTAAAGCAGAATCGGGGTTGTGCGCCATAAATACTTTTTCAATGGCAAAGGTTTCTGGTGAAAACTGCTCAATAAGCTGTGTAATGCCTTGGTAGATCATTTTAAGTCTAACCGGAAAAGGATGATCGGCTAACTTAATACAGCCACTGCCTAAGTATGTAAATTTAGAACCTTGGTGGGCAACAACGCCATATCCGGTCAAACGTGAACCAGGATCGATCCCTAAAATAATGGCCAAACTTGCATTCTCATTATTGTTATTTTTAAATTACGCTAATAATGCCAGAGCACTGTATAAATTACCAGTACAAAGAAAACAAAAATGCCCACGTGTTAGGTGGGCATTAGAAGGAGCATGTTAGTTTAAGCTTACCCTAGGGCACGCACTAATCCTTGAGTGTTTTGTTTAAGTGTTCGGGCAATCATTAAATAGCCTAAACCTGCTACAAATACGCCGCCCGCTACCGGCCCAATAATCCATATATGTGGGTGTAGCTTACCGGCTAAATCAAACATTTGTTGCTGCACAATTAAAAGCGCTATATCACTAAAAAATGCAGCGACTAAACCGGCTAAACCACCGAGTAATAAAAACTCATACAGGGTCGCGTTTTTAATTAATCGGCTTTTAGCGCCAAGCGTTCGCAGTATTACAATTTCTTGCATACGTTCACCCAAACTAGCTTGCACTTGCGATATAAGTACAAGCGCCCCACACAGCACAACAATAGCCAGTACAAAGCCAATGGCGAGAGAGACTTGCGAAATAGTTGTTTGTATTTGCTTAACAAAATTATCAATGTCAATGGCTGTAATAGTTGGGTAAGTGCGCAGTAACTGGCTAAAGTCACGCTTTTGCTCTGGGTTTATGCGTACCGACGAAATATACGTTGCCGGAAAATCTGCAAGTACATCGGGGCTTAAAATAATAAAAAAGTTAGGTTTAAGCGTGGCCCAATTAACTTTACGAACACTGGTGATTTTAGCGTCGAACGACTGCGAACCAATTAAAAATGTAAGCGTGTCGCCTATCTCAACATCTAAACGCTCAAGCATCGACTCCTCTACTGAGGCTTCAGCCATCGCATTTTCACCAAACCACGTGCCTTGTGTTACTTCATTTTGGTCAGGCACATCTTTAAGCCATGTAAGGTTTAGCTCGCGGCCAATACCTGCACGTGCTTCTTCGTCTTTTTTCTCGTTGTCTTGCAGCGATACAGAACGTGCTACCAACTCGCCGTTTACCGCATTTACGCGTCCACGAATAGTGGGATAAAACTCTGATACCTGAATATCTTTTTGTGCTAAATACTCATTAATTGGCTCAAGCTCATTTTGCGTAATATTAACTAAAAATGCATTAGGCGCATCGTTTGGTAGTTGCGACTGCCAATCAGATATCATGTCGTTTTTAAGTACCACTAAAAACAGCAGTAATTTAATCGCTAACGAAAAACTAATTAACTGTACCGCGTTCACATTTGCACGCTTTTGAATAGATGCAATTGCAAGCGACCAACTGTTACCTGGCTTAAGCCCTAATTTTCGACCGCCACCAAATATTAATTTAGATATCAAAAACAACACACCAATTAGCGCAAGCGTTGAGGCAAACAAAATAAGCGTTATTTTTATGTTGTTACTAAATAACCACATTAATAAAAACACAGTTAGCGCACTCATGCCTAAATGCACACGACTTACTGCCAACTTGTCACCTAAGTTACGGCGCAGCACTCTAAGCGGTGGAATATCAAATAAATCAAATAACGGTTTAATAGAAAACATAACAGCACAAATTACGCCAGTGCTTATA
Source organism: Pseudoalteromonas sp. NZS127_1 (assembly GCF_015864295.1). Taxonomy (NCBI): domain Bacteria; kingdom Pseudomonadati; phylum Pseudomonadota; class Gammaproteobacteria; order Alteromonadales; family Pseudoalteromonadaceae; genus Pseudoalteromonas; species Pseudoalteromonas sp. NZS127_1. Next base: position 168,111 of record NZ_JADYXO010000004.1, read on the forward strand.
GCCACCAGCCAAGGTTTAAAGCCACCTAAAGGTAGCTCTGTGCCCATACTTTTTGATAAGTAACTTGTTGCTATTTCTTGCAAGCCATAACCAATTAAAAGCCCAATACTTACCGCCATTGCACATACAAGCAATAAATGGAGCATGTATATTTTGCGGATCATTGAACGGCTACCGCCTAGCGTTTTCATCATCGCTACTGGATCGTATTGGCGTTCACAATAACGTTTTGCTGAAACGGCTATAGCCACTGCGGCTAAAATAATACCCAATAAGCCAGCGAGCAATAAAAAGCTCTCTGCGCGGTTTAAACTATTTGAAATAGGTGATTGACGGTCTTTAACGCCGTACCATTGTTGGTTTTCTTTCATTTGTGGTTTGAGCCACTCGTAAAAGCTATTTATGTCAGCCTCACTACCGGCATAAAGTTGGCGGTAATAAACACGACTACCCGGTTGCACAACTTCGGTTTTTGCCACATCGTCAATATTAATAAGCACACGACGGCTGCTTGAAAATACATTAAATGGCGCATCGGGCTCTTCTACAATAACTTTTGAAACATTAAATAATGCAGCGCCAAGTTCTACTTGCGCACCTATATCAATGTTTAAACTGTAAAATACTGACTCACTTAGCCACACATTACCAGGCGCTGGACCGCTATTAGCAACCTTAGTTTCACCTGTTAAGGTATCTTTAACTTTTAACTGCCCTTTTAACGGGTACGCATTAGATGCCGCTTTTACTGAGCTAAACTGCATTTCATCATCGGCAAACAACATAGTGTCGAAGTACACCATTTGCGCCGTTTTTAAATTTTGGCTCTGTGCTTTAGTAATAAAAGCAGTGTCGAGCACATGATCACTGGCTAGAACGCGATCTGCAGCAATAAAAGCACTGCTTTTTTGTGCAATACTTTGCCCTATTCGCTCAGTAACCATCGACAGTGTAAGTACGGTTAAAACAGCAAGTGCGATAGCCGCGCTTATAACGGTTAACTCACCACGGCGAAATTCTCGCGAAAATAACTTAAGCGCTAACTTAACCCACATCGGCAACGTCCTCTACTTCGCTTTTTACCAGTAAACCCGCTTCTATTTGAATAATATGCTCACATTTTTGTGCAAGCCCTTCATCGTGAGTAACTAAAATAAGCGTAGTGCCATGTTGAGTATTTAAATCAAATAATAAGGATTCAATCATTTTACCGTTTTTGCTGTCTAAGTTAGCCGAAGGCTCATCAGCAAACAGTATTTTAGGTGTACCAATAAAAGCACGCGCTATAGCAACACGTTGTTGCTCACCGCCAGATAGCTGCGACGGGTAATGATCAATTCGATGGCTCAAGCCTACTTTTTCAAGTAGAGCTATTGCTTGCTCTTTCGCATCACTTTCGCCAGCAAGTTCTGCTGGTAGCATAACGTTTTCAAGTGCAGTTAAGCTCTGTACTAACATAAACGATTGAAACACAAATCCAATTTTAGCCGCGCGCAGTGCAGCACGTTCTTCTTCATCTAAATTGTGTAATGGCTCGCCATCTAAAAATATTTCGCCGCTGCTTGCAGTGTCCAGCCCTGCTAATAAACTGAGTAACGTAGATTTACCAGAGCCCGACGTGCCAACAATAGCAACAGACTCGCCATGCTTGACATTAAAGCTGATGTCGCTGAGGATGGGCAGCTCACCTTCAAAGGTAGAGACTACTTTAGACAAACCATTAACTTGTATTATATTTAATTGAGAAAGCGCTGACATATGACTCATTCAATCCTACGTTTAGTATTCATTTTATTTTTAGTTATCAAACCGCTGAGTGCAGCAGCCAACAACACGATTTTAATACTCGGTGACAGTTTAAGTGCAGCCTACGGACTTCAACAAGAAGAAGGCTGGGTAAAATTGTTACAAGATAAATACGATGACGAACAAACCGACATAGAACTTATCAACGCCAGTATTAGTGGCGAAACATCTGGAGGCGCCCTACGTCGTTTAGATGCATTGCTTGAGCAATACGAACCCACTCATGTACTTATTGAGCTAGGTGCTAACGACGGTTTACGTGGTTTTCCAGTTAAAAAAATGCAAGCTAACTTAACGTCTCTTATTCAAAAAAGCCAAGCAGCTAATGCGATGACCGCCTTAATGGAGATTTACATTCCCCCTAATTACGGTCCGCGTTATAGCAAAATGTTTACAGACACTTTTACAGACGTTAGCGAAGAAACAAATGCGCATTTAATGAACTTTTTTATGCTAGATATTGCCAGCCAATCTGATCTAATGCAAAACGATAGTTTACACCCTAACAAAAAAGCCCAGCCATTAATACGAGATGAGATGTATGACTCGATCAAAAAGTGGTTAAATAAAGACTAGCCAATTAATACACCGCAAGAGAGCTATTTTATGCCTCTTGCGTAATAAACATCCAAACAAACAATCGCTTATTGATTTTTAAAAAAATACACGTACTATTGCATACAAAGTCGGTATGTGGCGCAGCTTGGTAGCGCACTGTCATGGGGTGGCAGGGGTCGAGAGTTCGAATCTCTCCATACCGACCAATTAACAACATCTAACCTTAGATCCAAACCTAATCCTGAGCTTTCAATACTTCCGTAAAATAATTCTTATAACGTTAATTGATATCACGAGTATCTAGGTGTAAGGTTAATTCCAGATACATATTTATTTGAGGTAGTAAAATGAGTAAAGGTAAGAAAAAAATCACAAAGAGTATGATTTTAAGATCTGTTGCTAGCTCTACTGCCATCGAAACTGGCGAAACAGTTAAAACAATAGAGAAAAAGCTAAAAGCAAACAAACTCAAATATGAGTCTCTTTCACTCGCTATTTAATTATATCTCTCACAAGCCTTTCTATGTGTTGGTAATTTTGATTTACACCCGCTTGAATTGACCTGAAATAAAAGTCTTTATGCTCGTCCCACAAGCTATAATCAAGCGTTCCTTTACCAGCTTTACTGCACAAAAAATCCATTAATAAACGGCTTATCCTACCGTTACCTTCACGAAATGGATGAATTAGAATAAACTCAACATGGCTCTGAGCTAAAAATGACACAAGCTCTTCATTTGTCATATCTGGTAAGTTATTAAATCGAGATAAATACTCATTTTCAAATAGCCTAATATTTTTCTCAATTTGTAAAGGCGACATAAACTGAAACCCGCCCTTGCCCATATCAATACTTCTTATTTTACCTGCCCACTCGTATACATTACCTAGCCATTGCCTATGCCAATTAGCCACATTTTGAAAAGAAAAAGTAACACTTTCTGAGTCAGCCGTTGTAAAAATATTTTCATATAGCTTAATTAAAAGAACTGCTTCAACATCATCCATCTCCGTTTCATCAACGATCGCTAACTTGTTTGCTAAAACTAGCCTTTCAGATCCAGGTTGATATTGCGCTTCAACAGAATCACTCTCGTATTTAGACATTTTATTGAACCAGTAAAATAATGAGTGTAAAAGTGCTTACCAACCAATGCAAGTAACCTTTAGCATTCCCCATTTTATATAAGTCAAAACTATGTAAATCACTGAATATGAAATACCACAATGATGAAACTAAACGGCAAACTTTTGATTCAAAATGGTCTGGTAGAAATGCTGTGCTTATACCGTGACACCCAAAGGAGGTTTAACACGCGAAGTACTAATACCCCACGATTTATCAGCTAAATTGCAACTTCGTAAATTTAAACAAGCTGTCACTATTGTTGATAGAAAAATAAACTACTTACAGCGCTACAATATAGGAGGCGGTAAAAAGTGGTCTGATTCACTTAATAAAGCATCAAACCGTACTCTCTCTTTTTCCAATGGTGCACATGGACTCAGGCATAGCTACGCACAAGAAAGACTATTAGAGCTGATACTTAACCAATATCCATATCAAATAATACTAGAGACCGTTTCAAAAGAAATGGGATATTTTAGAGCTGAGAGCACTGTAGTGTACTAAATATAAAAGTAACTAATTATTGTATTGAAATATTAGAAGATTAAGTTCTTCAATTAAATTAATGAGCATTTTTTTATGTTCTAATTGAACGCAGTCATATCTATCCCCATAATTGACTAAACTCAATAAATAAGATCTAAACCCTTTTAGCTTATTCTCTACTTGGGACTTTGCATAGACTTGTGTGAATTCAGCCTTGTTGTGATATATAAGTTTAAGATTTGATATTTCAGTAAAAAAAAGCTTTCTCATTATTGAAAAATCACTAATTTTTTTAACTTTTTTTAAATATATAAGTTTTCTGATTAGTTTTAGTCTTTCATTCGAAAAACTCATGTATTTGTTATTTTCTGAACCTGATATTACATAGCCGTTTAGTGAAATTTGATTTTTTGTCTTTATTGTTTTTTTATTATTCAATTTCATATTTAGCTGAGATATAACATACGATATTTGGCTTTCAAACCAATTGGATTTAATTGTTTTATCATTAATACTGGAGAATAAAAGATCATCGGAGTATCGAGAATATATGATTCCGGATTCTAGACATATCTTTTCTATTTGAATATCTAATGGCCTAAATATCAAGTTCGCAACCCTAGGTGATGCTGGGAAACCTATAGGTAGAATATCGACCTTATCATACTTAATTGTTAAAAATTCTGAAACTTTTCTTGCCAGTAAAGACTTGTCTAGCTCTTTTGAACTACGTAAATGAGACTCAATTGTTTGTTCGATAACAGACTTAGAAATTGAATGGAAAAATGATTTTATATCTAACCGCAGAAAATAGTTGCTTTTTATATGGGGTCTAAAGAAGTCAAAATATGAGTAACCTTTTCTATAGGCAACTGATGAGTTATTAAGAGGTAATTTACTTAGTAATTCACCCAAAGCGCTGCTGGCTTCAGAATAGGCACCATTGTCCGGTATATGGTAACCTGATTTTAGCTTTGAATTTTTAGGAATTTTATCGATGTCTTGAATTGACTCGACATTAAGAGAACTTAAAACTTCTAGTATAGATATTTTTGACATAATTATTTGCTACATTACGGTACAAATTACAAAGTTTCACTTCAGTGATCAGCAAACTACGAATAGCGAGTGATACATCTAATGAACAGGGGCTGGAAAGGTAACAACCTTTGAAAGCAAGCTTTCCCCGTCAGCTACCGTAACGTAGCTGAGTAATAATACCATAAAGTTCCTTGAAGTAATTGGAAAAAAGTTTAGAGAAATGAACTTTTTCTTCTAATGATTTTTTTTCAATATAGTTAATTGAATAATCCAAAAAGCTAGTAACCCAGCCATCCGTTTTTCCTAAGTCAGAATGTCTCACGGTACATTTCTCAAGCCAATTCATAAATTTAGTTGAACGGGCATTATTCAATTTACGTTTTTTAAAGTTTTTATAATTAATTAAAGTTTCCGATTTTCCATTAAATATTATTCTAAAGTATTGAATTAAATCATCATCATCAAAATACTTACTTTTATTTATTTTTGTTAATACAGCTTCCATATCGACTCCTCGAACTGTACTAAGCCATGAATAAAATATTTCTCTAGCATCCAAGTTTATCAGTGAGCCTTCTATAGTAGTACTTACTAAAATACAGTTTTGTTTTGCTAGTAAAATATTAGCATCTTTATAAAAAGGGATTAGAGAATTAGGTCGAAGAACTTTTAAGTGCAACTCTGAGAGTAAAATTTCCTTATCATTGAACTCTAAAAAATTTCTCGTTAAATAATTTAACTCCCTATTTTTTTTACTAAACCCTAAACAACTTTTATTTTTTTGCCGTTTAATTACTTCAGGAGTTAAATCTAAAGTACTACCATACCGCTTGTATTTTAGGTGATGTTTTTGTGTTTTACCGCTCTTATAAATATTTATACCTTTATCTGCATCAAAAAGAAACCTGTAAGGTACATCCGTGTTAACAAAGTCTGGGGTTATCCGTTTACTTACTGACTCATCACTAGCTTGGTATACATCAACACCTATTAAATGAGGGAACTTTCTTGCTAATGAATCATTTTCAAAAAGTTCCTTTTCAGTTTCTCCTTCGACAAAGAATATAAACGAACTAAAAAATAGCCTAGCTTCATTATCGCTAAAATTACATAGAAAGTTTTTATCCGAATAATTAGAATTGGCGCTTGAAACTTTCGTACAATGATCTGTACTTTTGGAAAAATGAAAAATCCGGTGATCACGACTAAAGTTTTTTATTACCTGCTTAACTATGTTAGGCGAATGTGTTGAAAAAATAAATTTAGGCCGAGGAGAGCTTAAAACACTACCACTAGCCGTAGTGTAACATTTTTCTAAAATTTCACTTAAATCATGAATAAGTCTTTCATTCATTTTTGGATGTAAGCCTAACTCCGGTTCATCAATGTATACAATAGGAGTTTGGTAAGTTCGTTTGGATAAATAAGATACCAATCTACACACAGTTATAATGTGATTATATGAATTAGTACCGTCTGAAGTCTTTGATAATTCAAACCCTTCAAACTCAAACTTATCACCTGATAATCCAACTTTTAAGTAATTAACTATCTTATCTTTATAACTATATTTAATTGTATTACTTAGTTTATTGACTTCTTCTATATTTTTTTTGTATGTCTTTAGTAAATCATTATCCTCAAGCATTTCATTTAGCTCATTTTGAAAATCAACAGCATTAAATGGTCGTAATTTACCAAGAAAGTGCCACAGTTCATTCCAATTATGAAGGTCTAAATGTCTTGAATCAATTTCAAAAAGAGGAAATATATCCAATAACACCTTTCTGAGCTCTCTATCATCATCAGAAAAATAATGTGTACCATCATTTTTGATGGTTAGTTTCAGTACTAACTCATCATTTTCAGCTTTTTTTCCAAGTAAAAAGAAGTTATTTAAAGTATTTTTACATCGTTTCGGAGAAAATAAAGCGCGACGAACCTTAGCAAAATACTTGTTCTTATGGTTTTTTTGAGCATGAACTAATTTATTGATGTATGTTGTGTCAAAGGTGATCTCAATGAAACCAGCTGAGTCATAATTTGAATTTAACTCGGGAGATAAACACCTTTCTTCCTCTAACGCTTTATAGTAAAAGTTTATTAATTTAAATATATTAGACTTCCCTGCATTATTTCTTCCTAGAGTGCAGTTAATTGTTAACAAATCATTGATTTCTATTAACTTAAATGAAAGTAAATTACTTATTTTTATTCTTTTTATACCCAAAACTGGTTCCCTAAATATTAAGCTTTATATTTAAAAACTTTTCCTCCCAAGCGGTTAAAGCTGTGAGCTGTTTTTCTATATATTTTCGTAGATTATACACTCTCTGCATTCCTTGCAATTGATGATTAAGTATTTCTTATTACTGTTGGGTCGGTTGCCCAAGCGAGTTGCTACGATTCTTCTTAAATCGTGAGACACTCCCAATTACTCTAGTTTACGACTATAGAGCATGACAGTGAATGCCTACCAATAGGCTGCTCACCAGGGCCTGATTTATTCGTTGTTGTGCTCGGGAACACATACTTAGAATTGAGATAGCCAAATGCTGCGCGCTCTCATCAAGTAAAATAACCATATTTTGAGTAATCGGTACTTTATGAGTTCTTTCGCCATTTTTATTTTGCTTCACGCGCTCGGCTGGGATTGTCCATATCATTTTATCAAAATAAAATTCTTGCTACTGTGCGCCTGTAACCTCTATTGGCCGACAACCTGTTAAAGTTATACACTTTAGTGCGTAAATAACTTGCTGGCTTATACCTAGCTATGGCAGGCGGTCAAATACTTGAATAACTTCGTCAAACTCTAGTGCTCTGGTTCGCGACTTTTCAAGGCCACCCACGCTCTTCTTTTTAACTGTGCTTATCGGATTACCTTGTATTAAATCTCGCTCAACACCAAAATTGAACATTTGCTTAAGGATGTATAGCGTTTTATTCGCCTGCGTTTTAGCACCTCTATCTGTTATTGGATCAAGCACTTTTTTAAAAATTTCACGGCGGGTTATTTCTTTAAGTTTGTAATTGCCAATAAATAGCAGAATGTCTTTCTCAAACATTCTAATAACTGGGTGTACATCTTTCCGGTTAGCTTTAATATCTCTTTCAATAAACTCATTTGCAAGTACAGCGATTGTCGGCGAGGTGCTTTCTTGCTTTTCAATCAGCGCTGCTTTCTTTTTGTAAAAAAACGTCAATACCACGCGACACATCACCAATATATTGTTTAGCAAGCAGTCTAGCCTCACTCACTGTTATTACCGATGAATTACCTAAGGCTAGTCTCCTTTCTTTCGAGCCTCGGCCTCCTAGGCGGTAATACAGATAATATACTTGTGAACGTTTTCCATCTTTATTTGGTTTTCCAAGATTTAAATAAAAACTGGAGATCTCAGTGTCATTGATTTTGGTAATTTCTAAAGGGATATTTTTGAGTAGAGATTCAGTTAATTTCACTTTGATTTATGCCATTTTTCGCACACTTATCGCACGGGCTGATTTGAGTTCACTAAACTTCACGTTTATTCACTAGGTATAATTTAAAACCTAATACCAACCTGTTTACACTGCACCACTGTGTCTTGTTTTAAAGACCTCTTTTCTCTCACCAAAAACCGCTATCTATTTTGAATAAAATAAAGTTAAGCGTATAATTTTCAATCAGATATTAATAATAGGTTTTTAATTAAACTGTATAATTACGTCGGTGCAAAACTAAGTTGAATTTAAGGCTCTGTATTAAGTAACTTAGCATAGCGATGATTTAAGTCATTCAGTAAGGGAAATAAAATGAAAATAGGGATAGATCTCGGTACAACTCATAGCGTAGTGGGAATATGGCAAGATAACGCGGTTAAGTTAATTCCGGATATGGAGGGTAATGTGCTCGTTCCTTCAATTGTTGGCTTGTCGGAAGACAATTATATTCTTGTAGGCCAAGCCGCTAGGGATCGATTAGCAACACACCCTGCACATACCATTTCAGAATTTAAACGTTTTATGGGCACTGATAAAACCTTTTCATTGGGCGAACAAAATTATAGCGCAACGGAATTATCTGCCATTTTATTAAAAAGCCTAAAAGAGCAAGCCGAACATTATTTGCAAGAGCCAATCACTGAGGCTGTTATTTCGGTACCTGCCTATTTTAATAATAAACAACGCCAAGCAACGCAACAAGCCGCTTTGCTTGCAGGTTTAAAAGTTGAGCGATTACTTAACGAACCCACCGCCGCAGCACTCGCTTATGGGCTCGATAATAAAGACTGTGAGCAAACTTACTTAGTACTGGACCTTGGTGGCGGTACATTTGATGTGTCGGTTATTGAGGTGTTTAACGATATTTTTGAAATACACGCCTCAGCAGGTGATAACTACCTAGGCGGTAACGACTTTACTAACGTAATTGAAGAAGACCTTTATAAGAAAAATGATTTATACAGAGGTTTTTTCTCAGATAGTGAAAATCGTAATATTTGGTCTTTGTGTGAGCGCTTAAAGTGCCAATTAACTAACGAGCCAGTAGCGAGTTTTAACTTTGAATATAAAGAAAAAACATACCCATATACTCTCACGCTCGAAGATTACCGTACATTGTGTAGCGAGTTAATAGAACGTATTAAGTTTCCTATTAACCGTGCTATGTCTGACGCCGATTTAACACTTGAAGACGTTGATGGGCTTATTCTTGTTGGTGGCGCTACACGTATGCCTATTTTTCAGCAGCAAATTAGTCGTGTATTTTCACGTATACCACAAACCCAATATAACCCTGACCATGCTATTGCCACCGGTGCTGCAATTCAGGCAGGTATGAGCGCACGTGATAAAGAATTAAAAGATGTAATAATGACTGATGTTTGCCCATTCACTTTAGGAGTTGAGGTAAATAATAAACATGGTCAGTCTGAGTTTTTACCTATTATAGAGCGTAACGCAACTATTCCCGTAAGCGAAACTCGTTCTGTTTATTCAGCTCACCCAGAACAAGAAAAAGTCCTAATTAAAATTTACCAAGGTGAACATTACCTCCCTAAAGATAATGTTTTTTTAGGTGATTTAGAAATAGAGCTTGAGCAGTTAAATATAGTACAAGAGTTATATTTAACTTATACCTACGACCTGAATGGTGTACTTGAGGTTGAAGTGACTAATGTTGCAAGTGGCAAAAAATACCGTACTTATGTAGGTGAAAATGAAGAAAGCCTGAGCGAAAGTGAATTGCGTGAACGTTTTGCACGACTTAACGCACTTAAGGTTTTGCCTAAAGATAAACTGGTAAATACTGCATTTAAAGCAAAATTAGAGCGCTTGTTTCAAGAAAACCTAGGAGATAAAAGGCGTGAAATTGGCGAGGCGATTGGCCAATTTATGGAAGTATTGGAAACACACGATAACCACAAAATAGAACGTATGATCGAAAATATAAAGCGCTATCTTAGTTATTAAAATTAGCTATTAAAGTTAGTTATTAAAGTTAACTAATAAAAAATAGTTTCAGTTAAAAAATTACATGCATTAAATAAAGAGTGAAGTAATGAACCATTGGAAAATATTAGGCATTGAAGCCACAACAGATAAACGCCTTATTAAACTCGCTTATACAGAGCTGCTAAAAAAAACATCGCCAGCTGAGTTCCCTCAAGAATTTAAAGATTTACGCAAAGCATACGAGTTAGCCATTAAAGAGGCTAAACAACCTACTCAAAATGAAGACAAAGCACCCAATCAAGTATTTGAAGACGAGTACGAAAAACAAGGGGTTACTAACGAGTCATTTTTTGATGAAGAAGCGCCCTCCTCTGCATCTACAGAAGTTGAAATTGTTAAGCCTCAACCAATTGAACTCAATTGTGTTCGCTCTATTGCAGAGCTGCAAATAGCGCTCAATGAATTATATTGTAATGTGTCATCTCGTAGCGATGTTGAACAATGGAAGTTATTATTTTCAGCCCCATTATTTTGGGATGTTGATCAAAGTCAGCAAGTCTTATTCACTTTAATTGATTTCTTGTCAGAGCATTACTTTTTATCTGCCACGGTATTTAAGTTTTTAGATGAGAGTATAAAAATCTCTAGCGAACTCGTCACTAGTAAAAATAATCACTACCGTGAACTTGCTATTGCACTGCACCATTATATTCAGAGCCTACCACTGCGTATAGAATCACCATCAAATATTGATGAGGATATTAGCTTTGAACAACTGCATCAGCATCTTCAGTTACGTAACTTAATAGAAGAACAATGTATATATTCTAAGCTGACAGCAAAGCAGCTAATGATATTAATGCAGCGAGTCAATTTGGTATTTTATAATGACGAGTCACTTTATCTTTATGTGGCTAACTATTTATGGACATTGGATGCATACACAGAAATCAGTAAGTTAGTTGGCTCGTTACCGCCACCTACCGATGCAAGCATAGAACACCTGCGAGATTTACAAGCACACGCAGAATTTAAGCTTGAAAACTATGATATTGCACTCACTATTTATCTTGCGCAGCGAGAACTTATAAAAAGTTTTTATGCGATGAAGATGACTAAAGAGATTGGTCTGTGTTATTTGCACCTTAAAGATTATGAAAAAGCTTATATATTTTTAAACTCTTATTTTTATATTCGTCCTGAGGAAATAGACCTTCGCTCTGCTTTGATTATCGCTCGTCGACACTACATAAAAGATCTTAAAAAAAATGAGGAAAGTAACGCGCTTAAAATAGCGACGTTGCAATTTGAAAATGGTCGCTATCAAGATGCGTTAATAACGACTCAAACATACTCTTTGGTTTTTGACGCTAATTGTAATTATTTGCAAGCTTTATGCCTTGCTAAGCTAGAACGCTTAGATGAAGCATTTGACGTTTTTATCGCCTTTATGAATCTTCATTTACAAAAGCTGGTAGATCCTTGGCCACTACTCGTTGATTTATTTATCTACTGCCCAGACTCAATTGATTTTAATTTGATAATGGAAACTATAGCTAAAAAAATACAGCCATCTCCTAATAAGTTTTACAAAACCCCTCGTGTACTAGGTTCTGTACAAGAGAATATATACTCACAATTAGAACTCAAAACATTAGATCTCCCAGCGACTGACCATGATGGAAAACCCACTAAACCAATGGGTTATGCCCTATATCCAGATTTAGAGTATAAACAGCAATATGCTTGGGCAATGCTACATGCGTTAATGGCTAAATTAGTAAATATCGAAAACGAAGCTGTTAAGAAGCAAGTAAAACAAGCCGCTATTTATGCGATTAAACAAGCTATGCCAAAAATCACACACCAACCAAGTTGGAGCTTAAAGTTTATTCACTTAGCTTTTGATATAGATGATTTTGATACCTGTATTAAGCTTGTAAACATTGCAATTAGCGAGTTTTCTAATTTACCACAAGCTTACTATTACAAAGGCCGATCGCTAGCGGCGTTAGAGCAATATAATGAAGCAATACCCGTATTACTATTAGCTGCAGATAAATATGGTGATCAGAGGCTTGGGATATACTCACTTGAATTTGCAGTGGAGTGTTGTGAAAAGCTCGTTGAACTTGGGCAACCAATGCATGCTAATTACAACGATATATGCTTAAAACTACAAACAACAAAGGAGATTGTAGATGCATAATCAAAGTGAAGTACCTTGTGTAATTAAGGATGATACGGACTTAAGCTCAGAGCAAAAATTATGGCTTATTAGCCTCTCAGGGCACCTTTCAATGCAAAATGGCTATTCATTGGATGTCCTAAAACATCATAATAAAAACTATACTGACGAGGCTATTGCTAAAGGAAATTTAAGTATTTTAGATAATGGTTATGGCGTTACAACAAAAGAAGAATTGATTGAAACTTTAAATGTTTTTTATAACACGTCAAATAGCCAAGTTTTTATGAGCTGCATGGCTGAACTCACCAGAAATGATTTATTAGCAACATACAACATTGAAGATAAATTTACCGCCTATCAAAATACGCCTATAGGTATTATGTCTGACTGGGCAGGAATACATAAAATCTCACTGGCTCGTTGTGGTATTAGAGCTTTTGATATTGGTCGCTATGCTTTTTTGTGTCGTTGTGGTGTTACCATTAATTTTTTAACTGAAGAAGAAGCATGGTGTTACCTCAAGCATATTGGAAAACTGGCACAGACCTTATTTGTTAGCTGGCAAGAATATGCAACTAGTTATGTGGTTGGTCGATGTATATGGCAGAAAATTAAAACTCAAGAAATGTACAGCGAGCCAAACCCTGATTTTAATTTTAGTCATGATTTATTTGAAAAAATAAATGATACGGCTGCTACATTGCAAAGTATATTAGCTGATGACGAGCACCCATGGTGCCAATTAGATTGGAAAATAGACTTTTGATCCCAATTGAAACTACAATATTTTGATTTTATAAATACAGATTGAATAACTCCTTTTGCAGCAGAGTTATTCAGTCTAGTTAGTATCAGTATTAGTGCTTGCGTCCTACACCATTACGTACCATGTCTTGGCCTGTTTGGAATACGTCTTCTGTAATCATGCGTGCTAAAAGTAGCTTTTGATTATCGTCAAACACAGCAACAAAACGGCTGCCATCTTTGTTATTAGTAGCCATACCAACACCGGCAACACCTTTAAGTCCAAAACCACCGTTTTCGACATCTATTAAAAAGCTTTCTAGTTCGGCTAAAGTATCAATTACGTCATTTTCATTATTCATTTTAAAACTCTTTTAGTAAGGCCTTGGCTAGGCTTTTAAATCATTATGGTGGCTATTTTATAGAGAAGAGCCAAAAACTTAAACCCTTGGCTCAGGTTAGTAACTAAATCGACTTTATAGCTAACTCTAAATTGCTTAGCGCACAACCAAACTCTTTTGCATTAACGCGATGATACTGCGTGTCACTCGTTGCAGTAAGGCTAATTATAAACTCATCTTGTTGGGCTACCGCACTTTGCTCTTGGCTTAGGCACATCGCTTGAGTAAGTGATCGCAGTTTTGAATTTGTTAAAATTGAGCCAAAACGCTGCACTGGCAGTGGAGGTATTTTTATAGCGGGTAACGCCTCATCTATTGTGCGCTTGCTTAGAGTAAACGTGTTATTGGTAATTTCAATTACACTGCTTGTAGGCCAATACGAGTAGCTATAGCTCTTACTCTCAGGTGGTGCTTTACCTTGGTTAGCTAAATGCACTACACCACTTTTGCCTATTACGGTTATTAAACTACCTTCTGGCGATTTAATAACAACCAAAGCTGTATTTTCATCAATACCAAAGCCATGCTGCATTTGTGTTTTAGTATTACTCGCTTCGCTATTATTTAGCGCAGCTGCGAGTCTAAACGTGCGGTTTTGTTCGCTAAATTGAGTATCTATAACACCAAAATTAAAGCTGCCAAGTCCACCAGCATTAGTGTTATTTTCACCTTTACGAAGTGCCTCAAGGCTTGTCGTATTTGTAAGCATACCCGTCACTTTACTTTGGATTGCTGCGCCCGCGCCTTCACCTACAATTACTGGGCGAGTTTGCAATGCTTGCGTCCACGGGTATGGATTATTGTTTTGATCAAATAATACCTTGTGAGTTAATGCTGCATTACCGCTATTAAACATCACACCGGTACTATTTTTAATAAGTGATACAAGTGCATTAGTGCCACTTTTGCATAAAGCGTATTCGGCCTTTGTGTACTCTGGATAAATTGCTTCCCGGTTATACACATTCATTAATGTATTTCTGAGAGCGGGTAATTCATCGCACGAGTTACTCGTAATCGCTTTAGCAAGTGCTGGCGTTAGTGCTAACCATTGAGTGCTTATATTTGATTGTGCTAAAAGACTCTGCGCTACATCTGCCGACTCATAAGGGTCGCGGCTCGATGCCGTAATAGCAAGCATGGTGGGTTTTGCGTTATTAACTTTTAAACTGCCCGACACAAATTGTAAAATACTATTAGTCGCGACCTCAATATTAAAATCGGTATTTACTTGCTCTTTTAAGCGCTCACCGTTTTTATCAAGTAGCGGCACTTCTAGCATATCAAATACAAAGTTGTATTCTTGCTGAGTCAGGCTTTCTAATTGCTGGTTATTTATATCGCGCCATAGCCATAATAAATCTGTTTTAGATACGCTATTTGACGATTTACCTAGCAAGGTTTTAAGTGTTTTTAATACAGCCGTTTTTGCCTCAACGTTATTATTAGGCCAGTGCTGTGTGATGTTTTTTATTTGAGAGTTATTAACCCTATATAGATTATGTAATTTACCTTCAACAACAGTCTCTTTTTCGCAGTTATTAAGCTTTGCGCTAGTACAAGTTGCAAGCTCTGAGCCCACTAAAATTAAAGTTTGGTTTTGCTCTTGAGCCACTGCATTTATTGAAAAACCAGCACCCAGTAACGCCACTAACATAACTCGTAATTTAGGCTGTTGATTACGTAAAAACGCACATATCATAATGTAAACTCTAATATAAATTATAAAACTAATGTGTTGCAGTTTAACAGCTAGCCACTTGAGCCTAAATATATTTTTATAAATGTTAAATAATTCAAGTCTCTGAAAAGCGATAGGGTTAAGCACTGCATTTAAATACATTGTTTAGTTTGCCAGCTACTCTCGCAAATATTGACTAAACAAATTTAAACCGAGCATTTATTGATCAAATCCATTGTTTAAATTACGGTGGTGCATTGTTTTAGTAACTGAGGTGGAATATGGACTTTTCTAATGAAGAGGTAAATTTTTTAGCTGAGTTATTCAAACCAAATACAAAGCAGCGCTCTCCCCGTAATCATATGCTTACAATGAAAAGCTCTGTACCCGCGAGTATTGCTCACCTTTTTACCCATGCAAATTTAACTTTGCTTGCTGAAGTTGCTAATTACCAACTTTGGTTTCCCCTGCAATTAAAAATTGATGAGTTAGGTGTAATTAACCCCACTTTGAGCGCACCAGAGGTAATTGATACAAAGGGCACTCAGCGAAGTTGGCGTTGGAGTGAGCTAAATATTAAAAGCCAAGGTTTTAATATTGAATCAATTTCCAGTACGGGCATATTTTTAAAACCATTGAAAAATGGAAAAAGCTTAAACAAATTACAGCACATGAGCTTTAACTTGCCTAACAAAGAAAGTATATCAATGGATATAGTACCCGTTAGGCAAAGTAGCTTAGGGATTGCAGCAAAAATAACTCAAATTCATAGCGGGCAAGAGCAACTAAGAGCTTATCTTTTTGAAGAGCACAAACGTCAATTTGCTAAATTATACGAAAACGGCCAATTAGTTGAACAATTAATTTAATAGCCTTAACCACCCTATACTTGCATTTAGTTAACTTTATTTAACGCTGTCTCAATGTTAATCTGTACTCCTATTTATAAATCATAGGGATATGACAATGCCAGGTGCTTTTGCGCACATTACTGCGGTTAATATTGCAACGCAAACCAAGTCACTCACTAAAATGGATATGCCTAAAAAGGCAAAACTTATTTTAAGCAAACGTCAAGCATACCTTGAACTAGGTTGTGTAGCCCCCGATTACCCTTATTTAGCTGTAGCGCAGCCTAGCCAAAATGCATGGGCCGATTTAATGCATTACGAGCGCACGGGTGATTTACTTAAAGCCATGATTGAATACTGTAAAACACTTGAAGATGAAGCATTTGAAAAGTGCTTTGCTTGGTTATGCGGTTATATGGCCCATGTTGCTGCAGATATAACGGTGCATCCAGTTGTTGAATTAAAAGTTGGCCCATATGAGCAAAACCAAACTGCGCACCGTACCTGTGAAATGAACCAAGATGCGTTTATTTGGCAACGTTTAAATTTAGGTGAGTTAGGCTACGCTGATCGCGTACAACAAAATATTGGGTCTTGTACTAACAAAGACGATAATTTTGATACCGATATTGCACAAATTTGGCAACATGCTTTATTAACAGTTCACCCACACTACGCCGCACAACACACGCCTAACTTTAATACATGGCATAACGGTTTTCAGTTTGTAGTAAATAATGCTGAAGAAAGCTATCGGTTATTTGCCTGTGCACGCCATGTTGCTGCTGATTTAGGTTTGTTTTATCCTCGCCCAAACGAAGTAGACTCCACTTTTATTGAACAGCTAAAAACACCGCACGAGCCAATGCATTACAACGATATTTTTGACTTTGCCGTTAGTAACATTCAGCACTATATAACCATTATTGCCAATGCCGTATTTTTAGATACTGATTACAGTGAAATTAAAAACTGGAACCTAGACACAGGCTACGATGAGCACAACACAATGACGGTATGGAGCAAATAGCATGAAACACTTACTCTGCATAAGCTTAATTGTATTACTTAGCGGTTGTTACACTTCAAAAAATAACAATCCAGAAATAATGGCCGATTTAGCCTCGCAATTAAAAGATATTGCTACCGCTGTAGACGGCACTTTAAAGTTTAGTGAAACACCCTATTCATCCACTGATGAGTTATTAAAAGCTGCCGTTAATAACGATTTAAGCAAACTTACGCCCTTTAACGAGTACACGTTTATTGTGGATGTACAAGATGATAACGCCGTATTACTTTTATGTGATGCTGACACTGCTTTAATTGAAGATGCAGGCTGTACTGCGCAATCAGACATACAGCATTGGAAATCGGGAGCTGTGCAACAGTGCAAAATAACTATAAACGCCCAACAACTCTGTAATTAGGTAATAAAACCAAGCTAGCTTTATAGAGCATGCATAGCTCTTAGGTGAGCATGTTCTATATAGTGGCCACTAAATACATTTAAAGTTGAGCTGTCACTTCTTCAGGGTTAAACACTAAGCCATGGCGGCTAACATGTTCTGCAAATCTTTCGGCTAGCATTGGTTTAGCAAAGTAATAGCCCTGAAATTCTTTACACCCCATTTGCGCCATTATTGCTACTTGTTCTTGGGTTTCTACCCCCTCAGCTACACACTTAATATCAAGCTCTTTACACATAGCATGTACTGCCTTAACTAAACTTTTTTGACGCTTTGAGCTCGTTACTTGGCTTATTAATGAGCGATCTAACTTGAGTTTGTTAATTGGGTAGTCGGCAAGGCGTGCAATATTAGAATATCCCACCCCAAAATCATCGACCGAAATAGTAAAACCCCACGATTGCAGTGTTTGCATAAGCTTTAACGAATGGGCTTGGTTAGCCTCAAGGGAAGTTTCAGTCAGTTCTAACTCTATTTGAGGCGGCTTTACGTTAAAGTCGGCAAGGTATTTAACTAGTTTTGACATAAAATCGGTTTGGCTAAAATCAATTAGAGATATATTTATTGCCACCGGCACACTCGGTAAACCCGCTTTAGTCCAATCGGCAATTTGAGCGCACACCTTTTGAATAATCAGGTCGGTTAGCCGACTAACCATTCTGTATTCTTCGGCAATAGGAATAAATACCACTGGCGACACATTACCCAGTATTGGACTGTTCCAACGCGCTAAGGCTTCAAGCCCTATACATTGACCCGTTGCATCTACTTTAGGTTGATAGTGCACCGACAAATCGCCCTGCTGAAGCGCTTCATCTAATAACATTGAAATTTCGTATTTTTCGATAAAAGCTTGTGATTGTTTTTCGTTATAACCACTAAGGGCCATATTACAATTTGCTAGTTTAAGTGCTTCGCATGCATTGCTAAGTACTGTTGCGCTGTTTTTTCCATGATCAGGATACTTTGCAAAACCAAATAAAAATGATTGCTGACACTTAGTACCAAACACATTATATTTTTTATCTAATGTATTTTTTATTTGTATTAATAGCTTATCTTCAAGCTCGTTTTGCGAGTTTGCCACAATTATAAAAGCGAGCTTTCCGACTCCTATATGAGCACACAACAGCGGCTCATCTGGCATCGCTTTTAAACGCTTGTATGCGTTAATCAGTAAGGCTTGAGAGTCGGCTTTAGTGAGCTTTAAATTTAAGTATTCACTATTTGCACTTTGCGCAACAACAATATAAAAACCTTTTTGGTACTTACTTGTTAGCCTATCGCATTGCAGTTCAAACCATTCTCTATTAGGTAGCCTTGTTCGCGAGTCTCTAAAGCGTAATCGTTTGTTTTCTTGTTCCATCATCGATAAATTTTGTTTAATGAGCTGCTCTTGCGTGCAATCGTAAAAGTCGTATACACGGTAGTTTGTGCTCATTGTTATTTGCTGATAACTGGCTTTAAAATAGCTTTTTTTGTACTTCACAATTTTATTTTGCGCATTTGGATCGTCAAAAGATAAAGTAGGAAATAAATGAGATAGGTTAACGCATTCTTCTTTTAATTCTTTTTTTATACCAAACATATCAATAGCATGTTGATTAAAATCAGTAATGACAAGGTTTTCGTCAACAATAATTTTGGCTTTATTTGATTCGGTGAATAAGCTTCGATAAAGCTCATTTTTGTCTTTAAGGTGTGTATTAGCGCTTATCATTGTTTTGTTTAAACGCTTAGCAGCCACAATTGTGCGTGCTACAGCAAGGGGAATACAAATGTTAAAAAATAAAAATATAAGCCCTGTAATGTATAAGTCCGCGTCGGGAAGTTGTTGAGCTATGCCGGTTAAACCCGAGACATCAACGTTATTGATGATCATATAAAACGGCGCAATATTTAATACGCCATAAGCAAGGGCTGTTCTATAACCAAGTAGCATAAGTGCGATTATCGGGCAAGAATACATATACATAGAACCCACTTTAGCAAGCTCTAGGTCTGTTAAAAATAAGTTCATTGACACGCTAGCAGCTACAATGGCTATTAAAAGTGCATGAGCGCTAAAGTGATAGAAACGCTTACTTGCTATAAGTAAACCACATGCAGTAGCAAGAAAGCTGCTTGTTAATACAACAATATAAATTAAGTTAAATTCAATAGCGCTTGTGTACGTGTGGCACGCCACAGCAAAACATAACACCATTACTAATGATAGAATAATGCGCAGTGCACTTATTCGCCAATTAGCAACCTGACCAGGGGCTGAATAATGGTCATTTAATAAAAAGAATCTATTGAAAAAATGCATAATAAACAACAGTTAAAGCTCATTCTTCTATTAGACATTGATAGCTTGTTAAAATCAATCTAATGAATGTAATTTCTATTTACATAGTTCTATAAAATAGACAAGTGTAAACCTACTTGTTAGCCGTTAAACATTCATTTTTCGAGTGTTTTTACAGTTATCTTCTTTAAGAGCGAAACCGCTGCACCCTAAAAATTCACCGTGCTTAGATTTGCGTTTACGCATTTCGCGCCCACACTTTTCACAAATTGGGTGCTGCGTTTTACATTCTGTATTCACGCATTGTGAGTATGTGTTTTTATCTACCGATGGGCTACTACAGCTTTTGCACACTCGCAATTTAGTTTCGCAAATTTGCGTGTTAGTACAACTATAATAATCACCATATTGGCCCGTTTTGGGCACTATTAACCCGTCACTGCACGTACTACATTCTCTTTGCTTTAGTTGCGGCTTATTAAATAATGCGGAACCAATTTGAATGGGGTAATCATCATTTATTAATTCTTTTATAAATGCGGAGCATGCATAAGGGTCGGCAATTAAATACGCTTTATGTTTAGCGCGTGTAATGCCTACATAAAGCAAACGCCTTTCTTCTGAGTGAGTGAATTCATCTTGCTTTGGTAATAACGACTCCACCAGCAAGTTATTTTGATTGTCGCTCGGAAACCCTAATTTACCTTGTTCAAAACCAATAATAATACAGTAATCGGCTTCAAGCCCTTTGGCACTATGCAATGTCCAAAAATGGAGAAGGTTTGTATGCTTTTTATCTTTTAAATGCTGTTGCACGCTATTTAACATGTATCGGTATCGACTAAGTATGGCAATGCTGGCTGATCCATCATTTTTTTGAATAGTGCTTATCGCTTGTTGTACTTTTATTTCTATCGATTTAGTGCCTTGGTATAAGTCGTCTAACAAAATAACTTGGGGTGTAGTTACTTGCGTATGTGTGCTGATCTGCTTTTTATATTGCTCAGGGTTTTGCATTACAAAGCGACCTGCTACATCGCTAATACTATTGTTATATCTAAATGTTTTTTGCAGCATTGTAAGCGAGTGGCTACCCACCAGCTCATTAAAGCGGGTGGTAAGCGCTAAGTTACCACCCGAAAACCGATAAATTGCCTGCCAGTCGTCACCTACTGCAGTAAAGCGTATTCCGTTACCATGCTTTAATATGGCACTTAAAAAAGCCATTCGCGCGCTTGATATATCTTGAAACTCATCAACTAAAATGTGACTCCACACAATATTAAAATCTCCGTTTACCACCGCCTTTGTTGCTTGAATTATCATGTCGTCAAAATCAATGGCATTTTGTGCGCTTAGTTCATTTATATAAGCCTCATGAATTTGCACTAACAAGTTTGCGTATTGTTGATAGTTTTTAATACCGCTTTGTTTAATGCGCTGTGCTATTTGCTTATTACTTAGCTGCTCCACTCGAATAGCTTGTAAGCATTTTATGTACTTATCAACCCCTTGCTGTAACTGCCCTGAGTTATTTAATGTATGAAATATTTCATCGTTACTTAAAGGCGTTAATTCAACATTATGCTGCTTCAATTGCTTAGCGAGAGTGTGCTCTAGCTTTCCTTCTACCCAATTGTAATGAAAGGTTTCGAGTAAGGTGGTGCCATTTTGTTTATGCAGTTTACGCTTAAATGCAATTTGCTCGTTATAATGTTTTTTATCTATATCGGCACGTGTATTACCTTGCCTATCAATGCCAAAGTGCTCTAAGTAAATATCATAGTGAGGTATATAAAAATCAGGCTTATATTGCCTATTTAGCACGGTGCCTTGGTCAAAGTGATAATTCACCTCATAGCTATGCGGCACGCTGTTTAAATGCAACCAGTTTGAAATTAACACCTCCTGATAACTTTTTACTTTATGACCTGCAAGGCTGCGGTATTCGTTATCGCGTATGTATCGCTCGTACTGTGCATTATCTTTAAAGCTAAATATATCAATTGGCTCATGGAGTAAATCTACAAATACTTTTAAAAATTGTGGCTCGGTTTGTATTTTTTTACTCACCCATGCCGTTAACCAACTATTTAATTGAACTGGGTCTGTTGCAAATTTTGACAATTCGATTGGCTTTTTAGCGCTTTGTAATAGTTTAAGCCCAAGCGCATGAAACGTTAAAATAGTGGGTGCTTTGGTATGTAATTTTGCATGTGTTGCGCGTTTAATAAAGCGCTCTTTAAGCTCATTAGCTGCTGTTTTATTATAGGCCAGCACCAAAATTTGCTCGGGTTTTGCAATATCACACGCTATTAAATCTAGCGACTTTGCGACCATCACAGATGTTTTACCTGTGCCTGCTGCCGCTAATACTAAGTTTTTGTCGTTATCGCGTATTACTGCTAAACGCTGCTCTGTTGTTAATGGATTTGACTCTACTTGATTAAAAAAATCATTTTTAAGTATCAGTTGTTTTTTTTCATATTTATGGCGCAACTGTGCAATAGCATCAAGGGAATTGGGTGTGGTGCTCAGTATATTTAAAAATTTAAGACTACTTGGCGATAAGTGTTGTTGCCATGTATTTGTACTTTGAGCGTACTGTTTAACAAGTGAAAACACATCGTTATTAAGTGTATTTAGGGAACTATCACGTAAAAACTCATCTAAAGCATAACGCTTTAGCAAAGTTTTGGCGTTATTTACCTTTTGCTCAAGCATGGCCGAAAACTGTGTATTAATGGCAGTATTTAAAGTATTAGCCTGTGCTTTGTTTAAAAAGCTAATTGATGTATTGCTGCTGTCGCACAAATTAATTTTGGCACTAAATAAACGGTTTTTAAGTATTGAGTAATTATAAAAGTCTTTAATTAAAAATGTTCGTGCGGGAGCACGTCTAAAATGCACAACAAGGTGCTCTTGTTCAATACTTACGTGTTTAATACGGGTAAAAAAACGGCCTAGCCAACTTGGAGTAGCAATATACTGCGCCATAATACTCAATATGAAGATATGCTTTACCTTAATTGTAACATACTCTTTTATAATACATTTAGCGCTAAATCGATGCTTACTTAGTAAACAATTTAATTGGTAAGTTAGTTTTTAAACCTGGTGATTAATGTTTTATTTACACCCGTTAACAAATTTAAACATTTATAGATAGCTTGTTGTGTAACAATGCACATATACAAACTTACACTTCATATAATTGTTAGGTATATCCCCAATTAAACAATTATTTACAGCCTAATTAAGTGGTTTAAAGGAGCTAACATGCTTAAAAAATGCATTACCACAACGGCTTTAATTTTAGCATTATGCGCTTGCACGTCAGAAACAGAGTCGGATTTAGTAAAAACACAAGGTATTTGGGCAGGTTTTGAACTGGTTTCTGACGGCAACCGCACGCGTGTTAACGCAGAACTAAATGCAGGCGATGCGAATGGCTCTAATATTGTTTTAAGCGATAGCGACTCATTAAGGGCTGTTGTTAATAACACTTCTATTGTACTTACAAAAGATACCGATTTTTTAGACGTTGATTACCAAGCTTATATAAATGCCACTGACGATAATCAGCAGTTTGATATATTATTTACACGAGACGATGGTATAAATGCTAATTCAAGCGCAGAACTGCCTTTAAATTTTATTATTTTAACCCCGAGTAACGATCAAAATTTTGGTATTAATAGTACTCTTACCGTTCAATTAGATGGCACTGATCCTAACAGTACAAGCCAAGTAGAACTTAGCAGTAGTTGCACTACCAATAATAATGAAACACTTTTGCAGTCAACATTTTTTGCGCTTAATTCATCTCGCCTTGAAATAAATTTACAAAGCTTAGATATGTTTAACACCTCGCAAGTAAATAAAAATAAAGGATGTGATTTAACAATTAATATTAAACGCGAACGGTTCGGTAGTATTTCAGGTGAATATGCAAACCAAAGCTATATTAGGGCGCAGCAAACACGCGCTATTAAAAATATGACTTTAACGTTTTAATTTGCACGCTAATTTACTCAGCGTTAAGCTATACCTTTATTAAATAATTCTACCAATTGTAATTGCCCTCCTAATTTTTATGAGGGCTAATAATAATTGATATAAAGGTTTATTATGACTAATAGCACATACCCGATTGGCACACCTGGCAAAAAATGGAATAACAACGATAAAGCCCAGTGGTTAGCACGCCAAAGCATTAAACGCAGTTACCAAAACGAAGTCGTAACGCTAATTAATGATCTTAAAAACACCTTAGATATAGAGCAATACGGCGAGCTTAATTACGCCGCAGGTACTTACCCATTATATATATTAAAAACGCCTAACTTTAATGCTAATAAACCAACTGTTTTAATCACCGGTGGTGTACATGGCTATGAAACAAGTGGCGTACATGGCGCACTTAGGTTTGCTAAAACATCGGCTATGCAATATTGCGAACAGTTTAATATTATTGTTGCCCCCTGCATTAGCCCTTGGGGTTACGAGACTATAAACCGTTGGAACCCAGATGCTATTGATCCTAATCGCTCATTTTACGAGGGTAGCCCAGCTCAAGAATCAGCCGCTATTATGGCGTTTGTAAAATCATTAGGTACTGACTTAATCGCTCATATTGATTTACACGAAACAACAGACAGCGATAACAGTGAATTTAGGCCCGCACTTGCTGCGCGTGAAGGCACTACAAATACTAACTGGAACATACCTGATGGGTTTTATTTAGTTGCAGACACCAAAAAGCCTGAGCCAGAGTTTCAAAAAGTGATTATTGAAAGCGTTGCAAAGGTAACCCATATTGCACCGAGCGATGAAAACAACCAGCTAATAGGCGTACCGCAAGAGCAATTTGGCGTGATTAACTATGCAGCACGCGATTTAGGTTTATGTATGGGCTTTACTGATGCACCCTTCGTAACAACCACTGAAGTGTACCCAGATAGCCCAACTGCCACCGATGAAGAATGTATTTTGGCACAAGTAGCCGTTATAACAAGCGCACTGAAATATATAGGTGCAAATACGCAATAGAAACTGCATATAAAAACCGCACATAAAAAATGCCCAAGGAGAATATCTATTTGGGCATTTTTTGTATTTTTATGAAGCTTTATCAATCTTAGTTTTTATAAAACTGACTGTCTTTGGTTATAGTAATACTGGCGTCTTCTTGCGCCGTTACAATAAACTGTAGCTTACTCACTTTACGCTCAATATCGTAACCATCGGCTGTTACGGTCACTGGTACGCTTTTCATAACACCCGGTTGAACAAGTGTAGAGCGTGGGCTTGAGAGTATTGCACCAGGTAAACCCTCTATAGCGATGCTGTAATGCAGTGCTTGTTGGGTTTTATTAATAATAGTGAGTGTGTAAGGGTTTTCTACTAAGCCTTCATAGTTCACTCTGTAGAGCGCATTTCTGTCGCGTAGTACCGAGGCTTCTATTGGAGTACGTTGCAGCATCCATGCAAACATAGAAATGATTAACAAAGCCGTTAATGCGCCGTATCCTACTAGTTTTAACCTAAATGGATTGGTTTTCCCCCCTTCCATTTGTTTTTCACTCGCGTATTTAATTAAGCCTTTTTCGTAACCAAATTTATCCATGGTATCGTCGCAAGCGTCAATACATAAACCACAGTTTATACATTCATATTGCATTCCATTTCGAATGTCTATACCTGCAGGGCATACGTCTACACACAAGTTACAGTCTACGCAGTCACCTAGGTTAAGCTCCTTTGGATCGGCTTTACGCTTACGCGGACCACGGCTTTCACCTCGCTTACTGTCATAAGTAACAAGCAACGTATCTTTATCAAACATAACAGCCTGAAAACGAGAATATGGGCATGCAATAGTGCACATTTTTTCGCGTAAAAACCCTGCATTTCCATAAGTACAAAAAGCGAATAAAAACACCCAAAAACTTGTAATACCTGACCATTCAAACGTAAGCATTTCCATATACAAACTTTTAGCCGGAATAAAATACGCCATAAACGAGGTGGCAGTTAAAATAGAAATAACAATCCATGCGCTGTGTTTAGTTATTTTTTTACGCCAAGTACTTAGCGTCCACTCTGATTTATCTAGCTTTATTCGCTGATTTCGCGTGCCCTCTATACGCTGCTCTACCCACGAAAACATGAGCATCCATATTGTTTGAGGGCACGTATACCCACACCAAATCCGACCCAACCAGTTAGTTACAAAAAACAACGCAAAGGCACCCGCCATAAACAGCAGCGCTAAAATCATAAAATCTTGAGGAAGGAGTGTTAAACCAAAAATAGTAAATGTTTGTGTTGCCACATCAAGCAATACAGCTTGTTGTCCGTTGTATTGGATCCAAGGTATGGCAACAAAAGTTAGCATTAACAACCAGCCTAAATTACGGCGTATGCGCTGAAAAAAACCTTTTTGCTCGCGGATATAAATTGGCCCTTCGTTGTTGTAGGGCTTAATGATCATGTCTTCTTCTTTAATATCAAACTTCATAGTACTTGCTTTATTATGACGGTGTTAAGCAAACTATTGCAACTTTCAGACCAAACTTAAACTTAAGTTACCTTATTGATATTTATATACTTATTAAAATAAACAAAAACAACAATCGCGATATAAAGCGAATTGCGCGATATATAACGAATTCTCGCTAATCTTTATTTATACCCAGTTTTCGCATTTTTGAGCGCAGTGTACTCTCAGGCAAACCCAGTTTAACGGCAGCCCCTTTATCTCCCGATATTTGCCAGTGCGATAACGCGAGAACAGAGATTATATGCTGCTTTTGTGCTTCATCGAGCGTAAGCGAAGGGTTAATAACGACTTCACCACCTGCTTGTAAAGGTTGGCTTAGCTGTAAAACAGCCTGATTAGATAAAATAGCTTCGCGTTCAAGCACATTTTGCAGCTCTCTAATGTTGCCTGGCCAATCATAGGCTTGCAGTTGTGTAATTGCTTTTTTACTTAGCCCTTTTAAATGTTTGCCCAGTCGTTTATTTAGTTGTGTAATTAAATTCGCGCATAAATAAGGAATATCTTCTTTTCGATCTTTTAAAGCAGGCACTTTTATAGGAAATACATTAAGCCGATAATACAAATCAATTCTAAACGTGCCCTTTTGTACCATTCCCCATAAATCGCGATTAGTCGCGGCAACCACTCTAATATTTACTTTTAGTGTGTTACTGCCGCCTACGCGCTCAAACTCTTGCTCTTGTAGTACTCTGAGCAATTTACTTTGCGCCTCAAGCGGCAGCTCTGCTATCTCATCTAAAAACAAGGTGCCTTTATCAGCAAGTTCAAAGCGCCCTTTACGACGCTCATTTGCACCTGTAAACGCACCTTTTTCGTGACCAAATAATTCCGACTCTAGTAAACTCGGTGTAAATGCTGCGCAATTTACTTTAATAAAAGCTTGCTCGCTGCGTTTACTTAACCGATACAAGTTACGGGCTACTAGCTCTTTACCTGTGCCGTTTTCGCCAAGTATAAGCACTGTACTGTCGGTTTCACTTACCAGCTTTATTTGATCTAACATGGTTTGAAATATATGGCTTTGTCCAACTAGCCCTGATTCTTGCCAATCTTCGTTAAGCTCTGCAATTAAGTAGTTGTTTTCATCTTTTAGCTGCTCACTTAAATGCTTTACTTGCTCAAGTGCGTTTTGCAGCGCATTTTGTGTTTGCTGTTGCAGTGATATATCGCGAAATACCGCTACAGCACCAATTAATTGATCATTTCGATAAACCGGTGTTGAAGTGTACTCAACGGCAAACGAACTGCCGTCTTTACGCCAAAAAATTTCATTTTTAACTTCACGACGTTTTCCATCAAACATGGTGCAATATATTTGGCATTCATCCGCAGGATAAGGCGTACCATCAGCATGAGTATGGTGATGATATTGATGTATTTTTTTACCTAATAACTCCTCTGCTCGCCAACCAGTCATGCGCTCAGCGGCAGGATTAACAAACACAGCATTACCCGATAGGTCAAAACCATATATGCCCTCACCTACTGCATTGAGCAATAACTTAGGATCGTTTAAAAATTGTTTTATCATAAATGCACCTCGCGAAATATCGCGAGCATTATGACAATTTTTTAAACTAAGCGCACTCATTACTTAAAATGCACTTAAGTGCTCATTAAAACGCTATAAATAATGCTTAAACAGTGTTTTTACATCTATTTTTGCACCTAGCCTTGCGGCTATTAAGTAAAGTCCTGCAAGTTTTCGGTGAATAAATAAAGCGTCAACCGGTGGCGTATGCCATTGCTGTGATTGCGCGCTAAGAGCAAGCCCTGCATTTTTAATTTTTAGCGCCAATTCACTATTTTTAAAGTCAAACTCACCATTTACTCTTAGTGGTTCGCATGCCATTAAAAATAAATCGATAACGTTATTTTTGTAGTCATCAACCAAGTCATTTTTAAAATAACCAATGTGTGAAGCCGCAAGAAGCACTCCTTCTCGGTTGTTTTCACTGCCCGCTTTAAATAAGGCTAAATAAGCGTGGCTGAGCTCAGATGATATTTCTCGCGTTGCACCAAAATCAAACAAAACAATTTTTTGTGTATCAAGCTGATAATGAAAGTTGGCAAAGTTAGGGTCTGTTTGAATGAGTTTAAATTCAAACATCTCTTTAAAAAACAAATCAATTAGCTGTGCTGCAACAAAGCTTTTCTGTTTATTAGGTAGCTCTGTAATACTCTCAATTGGCTCAGCCTTTATATATTCCATCGTAAGTACTTGCTGCGTACTATGCTCTGGATATACGTTAGGTACTTTAAAATGGGGATTAGTTGCTAATGCATTTTTATAACGTGTTAAATAATCAGCCTCCAGCTTATAATCAGCTTCGGCCAATAACTGAGCTTTGGCTTCACTAATAAGCGGTTTAATATTAAGATCTTTTGGCAATAATCGAGAAAGCGTTAATAACGAAATAACATTGTCGACATCGCTCACAACACTTTTTGCAATACCAGGATATTGAATTTTAACAGCCAGTTGCTCACCATTCTCCTTATAAGCTAAATGTACTTGCCCAATAGAAGCCGCAGCAAAAGGTCTTAATTCAATATGAGAAAAACGCGCTAGCCAGTCATCCCCCCATTGCTCTTTTAATACCTCTACAAGTTGCTTATGAGGCATTGGGTTGGCATCTGAGCGTAGCAAAGCAAGTAATTGAGCTAATTCAGGACTGAGCAAGTCACCGGCATCCATTGAGAGTAATTGCCCTAGCTTCATTGCAGCACCACGTAAATGTGAGAGCTGTGTAGCTAGTTTTTCAATATTTTTAGGTTGTAGTAATAAACTTTTGTTATCCCAACCTTTGCCCGTTAGTGCGCTCTTAGCACCATCAACTAGCATGTTGGTTGCAACACCTGTTGCTAGTGAGCCTAATTTTGCAAAGCGAGAAAGTCGAGAGGTGGGAACAGTTCGAGGAGCCGCCATAATATTAAAACCTTATTAGCCTGAGAGTCAGGCTAATAAGTACGTATATTTTAAGTAGGTCGATCTACTTATAAACTAGGTACTAGCTTAATTGCGCCTTCAACAATTTGTATATCAAGCGGTAGCTTGCTTAATAAAACCATTTTAGGATCGTCCATATTTAATGTATAAACAGGATTTACTGCTAAAAAGGCATTAATTACTTCCATTGCTTGGCTATCAAGTGCGCCTAAATTACCGCTAAAACCACCGGCATCTACACTCGAATCAAGTAACTTAATATTACGTAAAAACACCGCATTTTTCTCACTGTCGTAAAATGGGCTGCCTTCAATTTGAAGCTGTAAACGTACTGGGTATTTTAACGCAAAAGCGTTAATTTCTGCGCTTGTGTCAGCACCAAGTACAACCACATCACGATTTTCTGGACCAATGTTTACGCTCAAATCATTTACATCAAACTGAACTGGTAAGCCCATTAAGCTCACTTTTTCACTTAGTTTTGGTAATTGCTTACTAAGTACAGACTCAACCTCTGAGTTAGTAAATGAATATACTGATATGCCTTGCGTGGTATTACAAGCAGTTAAAAATAACGCTGCAATAATAACTAAAATTCTCATGAGAACCCTTTTATTTATAATGAAGTAATGATGCTTATAAAAAAGCCGCTATTAAAGCGGCTTATTAAAATACTAACCAGTATATATTAAACTGGTTCTAGAGCGTGTTGACCTTTGTGGATTGAAATTTGTTCAATCTAGGGTCGATTTAATCGCGGCGTGAGGTTTGTAACCTAGCGGGCTAAGTCAAAACCGAGCAACAAAGAGTTAATCGACCCTAGAAAGAACCCAAAGGGCAGCGCATGTTTGGCATTTATGCTGCGTTATCGCCTATTTATGGGGAATAACCACACTACATAGACTCTGCCTTGCCTAAATACCAAACAGTCTGCTGCAAATTCAACCACGAAAGTTCAACACGCCCTAGTGTATTAAGCTGCAAGTATCGCTTTAAGTCGCATTAGTGTGTCAGGTTCAACTGAACCGCTACTGAGCGCTAGTAACTGTTTTAAATAATAGTTTAAATCAGCATGTTCGCCACGATGCTTGTCATCTAGCATGGCTACTTGTTCTGCCATTCTAAGTGACTTATCAGTTGAGCTTACGTTCGCTAGTATTTCCATGCGCGTAATAAGCTGTTCAGTATTTAATGTTGTTTTAAGCGGTGCTTGGTACTGACTTGGTAACGCTTCATTGTTCTCAAGTGCTGTAATTAGTGCATCTAAATTAGCTTGCTCTGATTTGCTTGTAAGCAATGCAAGTTTATCTTCAATGGCCGCTAGTAGCTTAGTCACTTTTGGCGCTAACGATCTAAACTGTGCATACCCTTTCACTTTTGTTTCTAGGTCGTGCAACTGTGCTCTTTGATTTACATCGCTAAGTGCTGCTTCAAGCTCAGCAAGTTCTGAAACGGCTTGCTTATCTGACTCGTTTTGCTCAAGTTTTTGCTGTTCAAACTCACTACTACGCTTAGTAAATGTTTCATCGTTAAATTGACGAAATTTTTGCCATAACGCATTTTCAGCTTTCAAACCTGCAAAACCAATGGTTTGCCATTGTTGCTGCATTTGCTTCAACTCTTGGCATGCAGCGGCTAAATCATCACTTTGTGACAACTGCTCTGCTTTTTCTACTAATTCATTTTTAAGTGCAGCATTACTTTTATGAAATGCGTTTAATAAAGCCAGTACTTGCTGTTGCTCATTTTTATAACGGTCATTTAATGTACGGTATGTTTTAGGATCAACTTTACCTACACTGCGCCAAGCTTTGTTCAAACGATTGTATTGGCTTTCATATTGCTTCCAATCAAAATCATCCTCAGCAGTAGGCTGTAAATGAAGTGCATACATATCGCTAATAATACTTTCGCGTTGTGCTTTAGATGCTTCGCGTTGTACTTCTTGCTCTGCGAAGTAACTACGACAAGGTGCAAATAACAGCTCGATTTTTTCATCAAACTGAATGCCTTGTTGCTTCTCTTCGTCTGTATCTAAACGACCTAACTCATTCCAACGTTTACGTAGCGCTTTTACCTGCTCAGCACGTTGTTGTGGGTCTGTACACTCTTCGCTTACTAATGCGCTTACTTCTTCTAATAAGGCTTCACGCTTTGGTGCAGCAGCGTATTTTTGCCAATCTTTAGCATCTGCAAGTTGCGCTTCAAGCTCTGCTTTTATATTTACAAGCGGCTGTTGGTATTGTTCAGTAAGGGTATTAAATAATTCTTCAAACCCTTTAAATACGCCAAAAGCAACGTTAAAACGGCCTTCTTCAATTAGGCGTTTAACATCACGTGCTTTACGTTTTGCTTGGCTTTGGTTTTTTTCAAGCGGCTTAACTAGCTCATTCATTGGTGCTAAAAATTGCTTTTTATACGCGTTTAGCTGTGCTTTAAACGTACTTTGCAGTGCGCCATCTAAAATATTTAAATGATTACGCGCTGCTTTAAAGCCATTATTAAACTCAGTTAAAGTAGCATCGTACTGCGCTAAGTCTTCTGCTGGTTTAATTTCACACAATGCTGTAAAAGCGAGCTTGTACTCTTTAATGGCAGCGGTTAGCTCAGGTAGCTTAGCAACTTGAGTAAATAACTTTTCTAACTTACTTACAGCAAGTTTTGATTGCGTGTTATTAGCAAGCTCTGTTTCGCTAATAGCGTGCTTAGCTTGCGCTACTTTTGCATCAAGCCAATCTTGTTGAATTTGCTCTGGTGTTTCAAGGCCAAGTTGTAAGGCATTTTCAATTTCCTCGCTTAACGCTTCAAGCGTTGCAAGGGCTAGCAATTGGCGCTGCTGTTGTGCTAATTGTTGCTGCTCTTTGTCGTGTACTGCTTTTAACTGCTCAATATGTGCATTTAACTTAGTGGTAATCGAAGTATATTTTTCATCAAGCAGCTTAACGCGCTCATCACTTAACCATTTAAGCTCAAGTGCTTGCCATTGAGCCATTAGCTCGCCTGCTTGTGGATTAACAACACCAAAGTCTGTTTTTTCACGTAAAGCATTTAACTTCGCTAAAATAATACGTGTTGCACCCTCTACTTCAAGTGGCTTTTCTATTGCTAGACGTTCATTTTCAATATGCGTTTCAAGTGCTGTTTTTGCTCCACCCTTTGCATGTTTTACTAATGGCTTAATTAATTGATGAGTAATAACAAGTTCAACTAATTGAGTTTGTAGCTCTTCGCTACCTTCTTTAAATGCTTTTTCTACTAGTTTTGGATTTGCTAAACGTTTTAATAATTTAACGCGTACTTGCAGCTCTTTTTCTGCAAACGCTAACTTTTCAAGTGTTTTTACTGGCGCAAAGCGCTCAATGTATTCATTTTTAATTTGCGGTGTTAGTGCACTTTCGCTATTTAAAACAGCATTTGATATCTGCAGCTCTGCTATATCTTTTAATGCCTGATCTTGTTTATACGCTTTCCACCAAAGTGGTAAATCGTTTACTTTTTGTAGTGCTTTGCGGCGTATTTCAGCTGAGCTATCTTCAAGTGCTAACGTGTTTAATATGGTTGCATCACGTTCAATGTCTAATTTTTCGATAGCATCAAGACGTACTTGTTGCTTAGGGTGTTTCCACTTCGGTGTAAAAAGGTGCTTAAAGATCATGTTCACTAAACCTAGCTATTTCGTTGTCTGATTTGAATTCTTTTTGTAGTTGAGCTTTTGTCTTTTGGATCATTTCACCATTAGCACCAATCGTAAATTGCTCATTAGATTGAGCCACCTTTGCTTGATACAACATAACCAACTGCACTGTTTGTTGCTTTTGCTCATCTGATAAAACGGTGCCATCTGGCCATTTGCCAGTAGAAGCACCGTATTGCAAGCGTTCGAATAATTCGGGAGTAATATTTTGTACAAGATTGTCGATATTCATGTCATTTTTTCTTTTTTAGAGTCACTAAAATAATACGGTTTATAATATACCAAATACAACCTACGCCAATTGCGGCAGTATAAGCATACCACTGAAGCGTTTCTTCTTGCGGTTGTAAAAAGTACAAACAGAAAAAACCACCTAAAAATAAGATAAGCGCCAAAAAGGAGTGATTTAGAAACATCTGCTTTTTTTTAATTCGCTGTTCGCGTTGAAGCTGTAAAACTTGCTCGTCGTTTAGCTCTGCAATGTTACTTTCACAATGCGGACATTGTTTATGTTTATCTGAAATTGATTTTGCACATTTTGGGCAACGAATAATCGCCATACTTCTCTCCATACTACGCATAAAAAAAGCGCCTTTCGGCGCCTTTATTGTACTTGTTTTATTTCTCGTTGTCTTTTTTGAATTTAAACCAATAAGTGATTTAGAAACGATAAACATCCAAGTTACTCACTAAGTTTAATTACTCAGCGTCTTTTGACTGTTTTGCTAGGCGTTTTTCCCAAAAAGTGGCATTTTTAATGCCTAATTTAACTGGGTCAAATATGATTTTTCCGCCCTTTTTCTTCTGTTCTTCATAATCACTTAAACATAATAAAGCAGGCTTAGCTACGAAGAAAATAGCTAAAATACCTAATATGTTAATCCAAGCCATTAAGCCAACGCCAATATCACCAATAGTCCAAATATAACCTGAATTGTTGACCATGCCGTATGCAACCATAAACATAATCACAAATTTCACGATAACAAGCGGAATACTGCCTTTAAAATAACGATTTAAGTAAGCAATATTAGTTTCTGCAATAAAGTAATAAGCAAGTATTGTAGTAAAGGCAAAGAAGAATAATGCAATACCCACAAATGCTTGTCCAAAACTGCCAAATACACTAAATAAAGCCATTTGAGTAAAGGCTGCTGAGCCTACTTCAGTGGCTGCATCAACATTTTGTACAATAAACTGTCCTGCTGGTAACTCACCCACAACATTGTATTGCTGCGTTATTAAAATCATCAACGCTGTTGCTGTACACACAAAAATAGTATCAACATAAACAGAAAAGGCTTGTACTAACCCCTGTTGAGCAGGATGATCTACTTCTGCAGCAGCTGCTGCATGGGGCCCAGTACCTTGGCCTGCTTCATTAGAATATATACCACGTTTGACGCCCCAACCAATAGCAGCACCAAAACCGGCCTGCGCGGTAAATGCATCACTAATAATTAAATAAAATATATCGCCCACTTTATCTAAGTTTAAAAATACAACGATTAGTGCCAATACTATGTAACCAAGCGCCATAAATGGCACCACAATTTGCGTAAAGTTAGCAATACGTTTTATACCGCCAAAAATAATAAATGCTAAAACAATAAGGATAATTGCCAATGCGACTAACTTAAAGCTGCCTACGTCACCAAAGCTAGTAGTGACCATATTTCCATCGCCAAATACTTGGGTAAACGCATTACCTACCGCATTTGCTTGTACGCCGGGCAGAAAAACACCACAGGCAATAATTGCCGAAACAGCAAATAACACAGCTAGCCATTTTTGCCCTAAACAACGGTCAAAATAATATGCTGGGCCACCACGATATTGCCCGTTTTCTTCTGTTTTATAAATTTGGCCTAAAGTAGATTCTGCGTATGCGGTACTTGCTCCTAGAAAAGCAACAACCCACATCCAAAAAATAGCACCTGGCCCACCAAAACCGATAGCTGCTGCAACACCTGCGATATTACCTACACCTACTCGTCCAGATAACGATACTGCAAGGGCTTGAAAAGATGAGATACCTTTATCTGACGTGTTAGGACTAAATAATAGTTTACACATTTCTTTAAAATGTCTAACTTGAGCAAATCGAGTTAACACTGAATAAAACAAGCCTGCGCCTAGGCATAAATAGATGAGTGCATTACTCCAAACAACATCATTAACAGCGCTTACAAAAGCTTCCATGGATATCCTCTATAGTTATATTTATTATTTTTAATTACGAGACTCAGCTTTAGCTACTACGCAACATAAGTTTCACGAAATAAGGTTTTACCTTTCCCGTCCCGACTCATTATTTAATTAATCTTAACTTAAGTACCCCAACCTTGTTAACACTTAATTTTCAAAACATCTAATTACGTAGCTATTGTAATGCACCACGTCAGTTGTATTTAAATGAAAGTAGATTGATTTGTACTGATACGGTGATGATACGCCGCGAAGAAACGTTAAAAACGTTTTGAAATGAAGTTGCTATATGATTATTATTTTTTGTAAAAGGGGGTTTACTAAAAGTAAAAAGGGCATCAAAACTATTGATACCCTTCAGATAAACGTTTTATCTTAAATTATCAACAACATTAACAATAGCCGCTAATGTATCTTGACCAAACTGATATGAACGACGGTCAGACCAGCCGTAATCTGGATCTGGTAAATCGTTGTTATCTTTAAATGGCATTTCAATTGTGTACGTTAATGCTTTAAATTCTTCAGCTGTAGCTGATGAGCCTACTGTAAGGTTAGCTTGGCCGGGCTCATCTTTTGGATAGCCATGTTCATCTTGAAACTCTGGAGTAATAGTTAAAAGCGCTGCTTTAAAGCTATCTTCTAGGCCTTTAAGGCGTGCATCGTAACTTGGAATACCTTCACTGCCTGCAACAAAGTTATACGGGATAGCTTCATCACCGTGTATATCAAGGTGCATATCTAGGCCAGCTTCACGCATTTTATTAAGTACTAAGTAAACTTCAGGGCTATTTTCCATGCTTGGTGTTTGCCATTCACGATTTAAGTTAACACCTTTAGCATTAGTACGCAGATGTCCGCGTGCGCTGCCGTCAGGATTCATATTTGGTACAACGTAAAATACTGCTTTTGATAATAATGCAGCTGCGTGTGGGTCTTCGTCATCAAGTAATTTGTGCAATAGCCCTTCTACATACCACTGCGCCATTGTTTCACCTGGATGTTGACGGGCTGTGATCCAGATATTTTTCTTATCTTCACTTGGCTCACCAATTTTAAGCACACTCATATCGCGGCCATCTAGTGTTTCACCGAGCGTTATTAGTTGGCAAGCGCCTTGGCTTTGTGCCCAAGACAATAAATCTAAATGGCGGTCGTAACTGTATGGTGCAAAGTAAGCAAAATACACGCTGCCGCACTCTGGTTCAATTTCAAAGCTTAATGTGCCATTTTCATAGCTTGATGGTACACGAAACCATGTTTGACGGTCATATGATGCAACGGCTTGATACCCTTCCCAACCATCTGGGTAAGCAGATTTATCAAGCTCATTAATATTTAACTTATGCAATTGGTAAGGTGTTGTTTCAAGACGAAAGTGAAACCACTGATAAAATTCAGACTGGTGATCTTTATTAATTTCTAATTGAATATTTAAAGGATCGGTGGCTTCAATAACTTTGATATTACCACTGTCGAAATTGCTGCTGATTTTCATGAAAAAACCTTTAGGTTGAATAAGTTTATCTGCTTATTAATTCACAGAACTGACATTATTTTGTAAATAGTAAAACGAATGTGCATTTTCTTAATTAAAGCCTATCACAAGGCATACGCTTTAAAAATAATACACGACCAAAAAAGCCAGCAACATGCTGGCTTTTAAGTCACTGCAAATAAATTAGCGAGGTAAGCTTGGGAATGACACTTCGGCCATATCGCGCATACAACGAACTACTTGGCAGCTGTAACCAAATTCATTGTCGTACCATACATATAAAACAATACGGTTATCTTCAACAATCGTTGCTTGTGAATCAACAACACCTGCGTAACGGCTACCTACTAAATCGGTAGATACAATTTCCGTTGATGCGGTGTAATCAATTTGGTCACGTAAGTCTGAATGAAGTGCTGTATCGCGTAAAAATGCGTTTAGCTCTTCAACTGATGTGCTTGTTGCTAAATTAAGGTTCAAAATAGCTAGCGACACATTAGGTGTAGGTACGCGGATTGCGTTACCTGTTAATTTGCCTTCAAGCTCTGGTAATGCTTTTGAAACCGCTTTTGCAGCACCTGTTTCAGTAATTACCATGTTAAGTGCTGCGGCACGGCCACGGCGCTCTGCTTTGTGGTAGTTATCAATAAGGTTTTGGTCGTTCGTGTACGAGTGTACAGTTTCAACATGACCATTATTAATACCAAACTTATCGTTTAATGCTTTAAGCGTTGGTGTAATTGCATTAGTTGTACAGCTTGCTGCACAAACAATTTTATCTTCAGGTAAAATATCTTTGTTGTTAACACCATATACAATGTTTTTGATATTACCTTTTGCAGGAGCTGTTAATAATACTTTTGCAGCGCCTTTACACTCTAAATGCTGGCCAAGGCCTGCTTCGTCTTTCCAAATACCGGTGTTATCAACAATTAATGCATTGTCGATACCGTATTGAGTGTAATCAACTTCGCTAGGAGAGTTGGCGTAAATAACTTGAATGTAGCTACCGTTAGCTTTAATTGCATTACGCTCTTTATCAATAGTGATTGAACCATTGAACGGACCGTGAATTGAATCACGACGCAGTAAACTAGCACGCTTTTCTAGATCGCCATCTTTACCGCCACGCACAACAATAGCGCGCAAACGTAAATCTGCATATGGACCTGATTTTTCAATTAATAAACGCGCTAGTAAACGACCAATACGACCAAAACCATACAATACAACATCGCGTGGTTCTTTCGCTGGTAAGTCAGCTATTTCTGCAAGTTCATCTTTTACAAATTCTTCTACTGAGCGGCCTTTAGCTGCTTCTGTAAACAAATAGCTGTATGCAAGTTTACCAATATCAATGCGTGCAGAGTTTAATTCCATTTTGCTGATAGCTTCTAAAAATGGGAAGCTTTCACGCAAACGTAATTTAGTGCCTTCAAACTGAGCAACGGTTTTGTGAGATTTGATAATATCTATAGTACTGGCATTTACGAGAGGACGGCCATATACAGCGATTTCGATACCACGATTACGGTAAAGTTTACCAATGATTGGTTGCATGCTTTCTGCGTAATCTTGGCGCTCTTGCCAACTATTTGTGTATTCTAACTCGTGAGATGAGGTCATTTTATTTACCTAAGTTTATCATTTTGAACGGATAGCCTTTAAAAATGCACTATATTTTGAGAGTAATGCACTTCAGGCTGGGCTATTCTAATTTAATCTGAAGTTATTCTCTACTGTTAGGCGTTAAATGATTGCGTTAGAATAACAAGGTAGATATTCATTTGGGGTTAAGGGATGCTTAAAAAAGCAAGTGTACTATTGGGTTTGCTAACGTTGACAGGGTGTGAAGAGCCCTTGACACTCGCACAAGTGTGCAAAGAAACACCTGGCTTTTGTAGCGACTTAAACAAAGACAGTCACTGCAAGGATGAGCGTTCTGATGTAATTATCAAACGTTACATAGAATACAAAGACCCTACTGATGAAAATAAATACCAATTACTCAAGGACTTTGAATCCTATAACCAATGTATAACTGTGGCTGCCAAAATTGAACATAT
This sequence comes from Pseudoalteromonas sp. NZS127_1, assembly GCF_015864295.1. Taxonomy (NCBI): domain Bacteria; kingdom Pseudomonadati; phylum Pseudomonadota; class Gammaproteobacteria; order Alteromonadales; family Pseudoalteromonadaceae; genus Pseudoalteromonas; species Pseudoalteromonas sp. NZS127_1. The sequence goes on from NZ_JADYXO010000004.1 coordinate 207,178, forward strand.
TAAGTTAAAAGCTAAAAAAACGTCACGTATTGACGGTCAATTAACGAGCATTAAAGAAATGACTCGCTTATATCAAGATACCCAAAATACGAACCATCCAGGTGTGCTCTACTACCAATGGTCACGAAATAATAACCAAAACGCACTGACTAAATTATTGGCGATAGAAAATGACAAAAGTGTAACGCAAAGTGCCGAAATGCAATTTTTTTTAGCATCGTACTATATTAAGTTCGACGATGAAAAAACCATCGATTTGCTTTATAAAACTTTAGAACTCAATAAAAAAGACAACGTACCGAATCCTGAAGTGTATACATCACTTATTAGTCTTTTTTATAAACATGATAAATTTAAGCATGCATATATATTTTCTAAAGTAGCGCAAATGTCGGGGATTGAAAATATTGACGTGTTTGAAATTGAGCAGCAATTAATAACGAATGGTAAAAGCTTAGACAGCCTAGATGTACTTGCAGAGCAAACATTTCAGCAAATAATGGCAGGTGATTTTGTATCTCCTCGAGAGTTTTAATTTATAATCGTAAAATAACCTAATACCAATCTGCTTATATATGGGGTCTATTTAACGTTAAGGAAATTACGCTATAACTAGGCAAAAATTTTTGTATCTAGTTGTTCTCGGCAATTGCTCCCTGCATTGCTCTACCTCCTGCATCCATACAGTCGTAAATAAAACGTTTTTAACGACGTTATAGTGCAATTTAATTCGTTAAATTGATCAAATATTTATGCAGGTTGGTATAATTTAATAACTAGGTTATTCAGGCAAATAAAAAGGCAGCTTACGCTGCCTTTTTTTATTTTGCTTTGCTTGTGCCCACTTCTACGCGGGTTTTAAGCTTTTGACCTGGTCGAAAAGTCACCACGCGACGTGCCGAAATAGGAATATCTTCGCCTGTTTTCGGGTTGCGGCCTGGTCTTTCTTTTTTGTCTCGAAGATCAAAGTTACCAAATCCAGAGAGCTTAACCTGCTCGCCTTTTTCTAGCGCTGAGCGGATTTCTTCAAAAAACGCTTCAACTAAATCTTTGGCATCTTTTTTATTGATCCCGAGCTTTTCAAATAGGTGTTCAGCTATGTCGGCTTTAGTAAGCGCCATATCTAGTCCCTCAACGATGCATTAAACTGTTCGGCCAATTCGGCCACCACGTTATCAACTACTAGATTGATATCTTTCTCTTCGAGTGTTCTATCAACCGCTTGCAGTGTTAGAGCAATCGCCAAACTCTTATAATTTGGCTCAATACCTTTGCCCTTATACACATCGAATAAGTTTAGGTCAACCAATTGATTTCCGCCAACTTTTTCGATCACGCTTAAAATGTCGCCAGATTTAACGCTGTCTGCCACTAAAATCGCGATGTCGCGGCGATTTGAAGGGAATTTAGACACCCCTTCTGCTTGCGGTAAATTTCTTTTTTCTATTGCTGACATTTCAATTTCAAAAACAAAAGTTGCGTTGTTGATATCTAACGACTTTTGAGCTTGAGGATGTAAAGCACCAAAAAAACCAACCTTTTTGCCATCAACATATATTACTGCTGATTGACCAGGGTGAAGTCCATCTGACTGCTCGGCTTTAATTTCAAAGCGAGTAATGTCATTGGTAATTGCAAGTAAGGCTTCAACATCACCTTTTAAATCGTAAAAATCAACGTTACGTTTTTCTTCAACCCAATGTTCACCATTTACAAGACCCGTAATAACGCCGCCAATAACCGGTACTTGGTAAACACCATTTTCTGCACTTTCGTCGCTTATAAATTTAAGACCATGTTCGAATAAACGAATGCGAGGCTGTTGGCGATTTTGGTTATACGCTACAGACGCTAATAAACCCGGCATTAAACTTACACGCATCGCTGACATTTCAATTGAAATAGGGTGCGGTAATACCATTGCTTTACACTCTGGGTGTAAAATAGCTTGTGCTTTAGGGTCTACAAAGCTGTATGTAATTGCTTCTTGGTAACCACGAGTCACTAACGTATTACGGAACTTGCTAAGTGCAATAGTTGCTTCGTTATGTGTCGTCATTTTAAGTTTTGCAGTTGGTGCAACATTTGGAATGCTGTTGTAACCGTAAACACGTGCTACTTCTTCAATTAAGTCTTCTTCGATGCGAATATCAAAACGGTAGCTTGGTACGTCCGCACTCCAGCTTTCATTTTCTACTTTAACATCAAGACCTAAACGCGTAAGAATATCGGTTACTTTAGCATCTTCAATATGATGCCCAATAACACGGTCTAAACGTGCACGGCGAAGACGTACTTCAGTCACTTTTGGTAGTTTGTCAGCTGCGACAGCTTCAACCACTGGACCTGCTTGGCCGCCCACAATCTCAAGAAGAAGTGCTGTTGCACGTTCCATTGCATCGTGTTGTAGAGCAAAATCAACACCGCGTTCATAACGGTGTGAAGCATCAGTGTGTAAACCGTAGCTACGTGCTTGCCCTGCAATTGCTACAGGATTAAAAAATGCGCTTTCAAGTAATATATCAGATGTTTTATCTGTAACACCTGATTGCTCACCACCAAAAATACCCGCAATTGCAAGTGCTTTATTATGATCGGCTATCACAAGTGTTGTGTCGTTTAATTTAGCGGTGTTACCGTCTAATAAAACAAGTTCTTCGCCTGCGTTTGCACTACGTACTTTAATACCACCTTCAATCGCATTTAAATCAAACGCGTGCATTGGGTGACCAAGTTCAAGTAATACATAGTTAGTAACATCAACTACTGGGTCGATTGAACGTACGCCACTGCGACGTAATTTTTCAACCATCCAAAGTGGTGTTTCTGCATCAAGGTTAATGCCTTTTATCACACGGCCAAGGTAACGAGGACATGCATCTTCGTTAACTAGCTCAATTGATACTTTGTCATCAATTGTTGGAGTAACAGCTGGAATATCTAATACGTTTACGTCAATACTATTTAAAACGCCTACTTCGCGTGCTAGACCTTTTATACCTAAGCAGTCACCACGGTTTGGTGTTAAATCAACATCTATAATATTATCATCAAGACCTAGGTAGTCACGTAAATCAGTGCCTACTGGTGCATCGCTTGGCAATTCCATAATGCCGTCGCCTTCTTCGCTAATACCTAGCTCAACAAAAGCACATAGCATTCCGTTTGAAGGTTGGCCGCGTAGTTTGGCTTTTTTAATTTTAAAGTCACCAGGCAGTACAGCGCCCACAGTTGCAACAGCAACTTTAATACCTAAACGACAATTTGGTGCACCACACACGATATCAAGTAGCTCATCGCCACCTACGTTAATTTTGGTAACACGCAGTTTATCTGCATCTGGGTGTTGTCCACATTCAACAACTTCACCTACAACTACGCCATTAAATTTGGCAGCAGCAGGCTCAACGCCATCAACTTCTAGACCAGCCATTGAAAGCTGTTCCGAAAGAGCTTGCGTATCAATAGCAGGATTAACCCACTCTCTTAACCACTTTTCACTAAATTTCATTTTATTGTTTCACTCTTAACGGAACTGGTTCAGGAATTTTAAGTCATTTTCGAAAAATGCACGCAAATCGTTTACGCCATAGCGCAACATAGTTAAACGCTCTACACCCATACCAAAAGCAAAGCCGGTGTATTTTTCTGGGTCAATGCCCACAGACTTAAGTACATTTGGATGTACCATGCCGCAGCCTAGTACTTCTAACCACTTACCGTCTTTACCCATAACATCTACTTCAGCCGAAGGTTCTGTAAACGGGAAGAATGAAGGACGGAAACGAATTTCCATATCTTCTTCAAAAAAGTTACGTAAAAAATCATGCAAAATACCTTTTAGCTCAGTAAAGCTAACATCGGTATCAACCATTAAACCTTCAACCTGATGGAACATAGGTGTATGTGTCTGGTCGTAATCGTTACGGTATACACGTCCAGGTGAAATAATGCGCAGTGGTGGCTGCTCAGTTTCCATAGTACGAATTTGCACGCCACTTGTTTGAGTACGTAGTACTAACTTAGGATTGAAATAAAAGGTATCATGATCAGCACGTGCTGGATGGTGCTCTGGAATATTTAGCGCATCAAAGTTATGAAAATCGTCTTCGATTTCTGGACCAGATTTAACTTCAAAACCTAACTCACCGAAAAAGCTTTCTATGCGCTCAATAGTGCGCGTAACTGGGTGTAAACCGCCAGTAGGCATAACACGCCCTGGTAGAGTTACATCTATAGTTTCAGCAGCTAGTTTTTCTTCAAGTGCTTTACTTGCTAGCAACTCACGCTTTTCGTTGATAGCAGCTTGTACATCTTGTTTAGCTTGGTTTATAACTTGGCCTGCTTCTTTACGTTCTTCAGGTGCTATTTTACCTAACGTTTTAAGTAAGCTAGTGATTTCGCCTTTTTTACCAAGGTAATTAACCCTGATATCTTCTAACTGCGCTATTTCACTGGCACTGGCTACCGCCTTAAGTGCTTGCGCTAATATGTTTTCTAAGTTCATTCGATACCTGACCTTTCACAGAAGGTGATTGCTTAAGAGCGTGTTGGCCTTTCAAGATTGCTTTACAACAGTGTGGTTGGTTATTAAATAAGGTTAAGCATTGGACTGTAGTTTCCTACATAAGTGATGCAATAACGCTAAATAAAGACCAAACACATGCAGTTTGAAGTGTTTATCTCGGAGGCTACTTTCTTTGTTGTTCGGGTTTCGCATATAAATACTACGCTAAAGTCCTCACGACGCGATTAAAGCACTCTTAAGTTAAACAAATTCCAATCAGGAAAGGTAAACACGCTCTGATAATAGCTTATGATAACTGAAAGAAGGGTCTAGATTCTAGACCTACTACAGCTTTAACGTTGATTTTATAAAAGGAATAGTTAATTTTCGCTGTGCTGCCATAGATGCATGATCTAATTTGTCGAGTACATCTAATAAAGCACGCATATCACGGCTTAAACGGGTTAGTAAAAAGCGTGCACACTCATCACTTAATTCAAGGCCGCGCATATGAGCGCGCTTAACAAGTGCTTGTGCTTTATCATCATCACTCATAGAACGAATTTGAAAGGTTGTTCCCCACGTTAAGCGAGACTCTAAGTCAGGCAGCGAGATATTAAGCATGCTAGGAAGTAAATCGGCAGTTACTACTAACATTTTTCCGGGTTCGTTAAACCGGTTAAAAAAGTTGAATAGTGCTTTTTCCCATGCATCATTGCCTGCAACTAAATGCACGTCATCAATACATAGAACATCAAGCGCTTCTAAACCGTCTAATACCATAGGTCCAAAGTCAATTACTTCGCGCATAGACAGCAGCATATTAGATAAGCCACGCTCTTGTGCTTTAATGCAGGTTGCATACAAAAGGTGAGACTTACCCGAATCACCTAACCCACATAAATAAGTATACTGAAACTTTTTAGCTAACTTCGAAAAGCTATCTTTTAAATGGTTAACCTCTAACGAATCTTCCCCACCAAAGTACGATGCAAATGTTTCGTCATCCGGCAAGGTAACCGGTAATGCCATTTGCATCGGCTCAGAAGTTAGCATTATGGCGTTATCCATTGATACTCTAAGCTATTTTTATCAACAACATGATAAAAAGCGCGTGGATCCTCATAATCTTTAAATGAGGAGTCTAACCCTAACCCTTTTTTAAGATCGCTTAGGTTACCAGTGTGGTTTAGTTTAAATTCTACAAATTCTGGTGTTTTACGAACAATATTAACTTGCGTAACAACGCTTAAGTTCAATAATCTTTGTTTTGCTAATTCAACATCAACAAAACTTTGCGTGCCTTTTAATGTTAGCGTGGCCGCGGCTTGTTCATAATAAGCATTTGGATCAATAGCGTACTCGCTTGCAAGGCCTCGAGCTAAGGTATCAATCATTTGACTCACTATTTGCTGCTTATCGCCCGTTAATCTATTTGAATCAAATTGATCATCATTAGTAAAACGCCAATCTAAAATCCAATTTTCGCTATCCGCTTCTTTATACATTCTTGCTGTAATACTTCGCTCAGCACTGTATCGTCTAGAGGCCTCTTCTACTGGTTCTGAAAAGTTACCCCATACCTCAGGAATACCTACTAAACGTCTATCTTGTAAATCAAGTAATGGCACAACGACAGGCAGACCACGGCGTCCTGCTTTGTCATAAATTAACTGCTCTAATTGCGGGTAACTTTCTTGTGTTACTAATTCTCTGCGCCAATTGTCTTCAATACCTAACCATATTGCGACTAATGGGCGTTGTACTCCCCATAAAGGTAAGTTTAACTCTTTGATTAGCGCGTTGATCTTTCGAGCTTCAAATTTAACAACGAGTTTCAATTGTCCATTTGCTCTCTCGTCATATTCAAACTTAAGCATATAATCAGAAATATCTTTAGTACGTTGCTGCGCTAATTTATTTTGATCCGCAGTTTCATCACCACTTACTTTCACTAAAACATTGAGCAAAGCTTTACGACTCGCAGCTAATCGAGTGTCTCGTGTTTTGTCATCCACTTTTAAAATATCTTGATATAGATCAGCTACTTCAACTGCCGACACAGAAAAACAAAATAAAATGGATATGGCGCTAATTAATAATCTATACACAGGCTGTTAGTTCTTGGTTTTAAACTGATTTGATCCTAAATCAAAGACAGTAACAAAGCAAAATTAAATTTGTTATCTAAGGAAATGAGAGTAATTAGCTTTTATAGAAAGTAAAAAAGATTAAATATGAATTAAGATAGTTAAATAAGTAGTACGCTATTCACCTACGTTTAACCTTACTACACTTTTCAAAAACGAGAACCTTTCGGGTTTAGTTTCATCATGAAGGTATTTAATGCAATTACTCGATGATGTTATGGCATTGATTGTTCGTTATTGGTTCACATTTTACTTTCTGCAGACGTAAAGAGCCCGAATTTTTAGATGTTGGCTCTCTACAATTTGAAGCTTGTATAATGTCATAGTGCCCACAGCGGTGGAGACTCATAGTGAAAATGCTGCGCATTCATTGCTGAGCGGAGATTTTTCATGATTTTAGCGTCGGGAGTCGCTGCGCTCGCCCGACCTACGTGATAGGTGTTGATGTAGTGTGTGTTAATTGTGCGCATTTCACTTTTCTGCAGACGTAAAAAAGCCCGAACCGTTAGATCCGGGCTTTCTACAATGTGAAGCTTGTGTAATGTCATAGTGCCCACAGCGGTGGAGAGTCACGTAGTAAATGCTAATTTATTGGCCGACTGAGATATTAAGGGATTTTGCTGTGATTCTAGCGTCGGGAGTCGCTGCGCTCGCCCGCCCTACGTGATAGGTGTTGATGTGAGTGTGTATTAATTGCACGTATTTTACTTTTCTGCAGACGTAAAAAAGCCCGAATCGTTAGATTCGGGCTTTCTACAATTTGAAGCCTGGTAATGTCCTACTTTCACATAGCAAATGCTACACTATCATCGGCGCTGTTTCGTTTCACTACTGAGTTCGGCATGGAGTCAGGTGGGTCCAAAACGCTATTGTCACCAAGCAAATTTGGGCGTTAATACGTATTTCTGCGCACTAACTGAATTTGGAAAATATCTGATAATATTTTTTAAGTCTTTCTTAAGTAATATCTACTTTAGTCATATTAACTTCTGTTTCACTATCACATAAAACGCGTTTGGCGTTGTATGGTTAAGCCTCA
>NZ_JADYXO010000040.1:0-14199 GCF_015864295.1 Pseudoalteromonas sp. NZS127_1
CATCCACTTCGAAGGTAGGTTAGATGGTGTGCTAGATATTTAGCAATTTAGGCTGACACAGAATTCTGAACGCCCTCCCCTCTTCAGTAGCGGTTTATAATACTCATATTAATTACCAGTTCTGTTTTATATAACTATCACTTGGATGCACTAATAAATAGCTTTCAGTATCTTTATAAAAATTAACTTCTACATCGCTATTTTTCCATACTTTTTCAAACATGTTTTTAGCTATGATATTAATGTTTATATAGTCAACTCGTTGATAGCCACGTTCTTTTACACCCGCAAAATAGGCCTCTAACGAATCAAGACTATCTAAAGTTAACAGTTCAAACTCTTTTAAGTTAACAATCACAAACTTAATTGTATTTTCAGGGTGAGTGCTCAATTCTTGAATAACACCATTAGTTAATGATGTTATACCTTCATTGTTAAAGCTCCCCTTCAATTTTAAATACATATGAGGGGGCTGTGAACAAATCTGAAATTCGCCATGTGCTCCAAACATAAATTACCTTATATATATCAACTTCTATATATAGAGTAATACAATTTTCCGATTTTGCAGTTAATTTAACAGCGCAATAAAAAAGGCCATTTCGAGGGCTTTTTCTTCTAAGCTTTTAAAACGACCTGATGCACCGCCATGACCTGCATCCATATCGGTTTTAAATACTAAAATATTACTGTCTGTTTTAAGTTCACGCATTTTTGCAACCCACTTCATAGGCTCCCAATACTGCACTTGTGAGTCATGAAGACCAGTAGTAACGAGTATGTTCGGGTAGTTTTGTGCGCTAATATTGTCATAAGGCGAGTAAGCTTCTATCACATCATAAAATTGAGGCTCATTTGGATTACCCCATTCATCGTATTCATTTGTTGTGAGTGGAATACTTTCATCAAGCATTGTGGTTAATACGTCTAAAAATGGTACATGACAGCCAACACCGCAATATAACTCTGGTGCCTGGTTTACAACCGCCCCCATTAATAGGCCACCGGCACTGCCGCCTGAGGCAAACACCTTATTGCTATCACAATAACCTTGATCAACAAGCGCTTTTGTCACATCAATAAAGTCACTAAAGCTATTTTGTTTATGCTCTTTTTTACCTTGCTCATACCATTCGCGGCCTAGCATTTCAGAGCCCCGAACATGCGCAATAACATAAACAAAGCCACGATCGAGTAAGCTCAGTGACGAACTAGAAAAGCTAGGATCAATCGTATAACCATAGGCGCCATAGCCGTATTGAAATAACGGATTTGTGCCATCTTTTTTAAAGCTGTCTTTTCGATAAACAACAGATACAGGTACTTTAACTCCGTCGCGAGCAGTTACCATTAATCGCTCTGACTGATAGTCATCGGCATTAAAACTACCTAGTACTTTTTGCTGTTTAAGCAGTGTTTTTTCGCCAGTTGCTAAATCAACATCATATAAAGAACCCGGTGTTGTTAAGCTGGAATAATAAATACGCGCAGTGCGTGTGTCTGGCTCTGGGTTCATTGCTATCGCTGCATAATAACAAGGATCGGCAAACTCAAGTGCCATACGATCCCCTTGCCTATTAACGACCACAAATCGAGCTTGCCCTTGCTCACGTTCGCTCAATACTAAAAAGTCATTAAATAACTCGACACCTTCAAGCAGAACATTTTCTCTGTGGGCTGTATGCTCAAACCATTGTGTTTTATCAGCAATCGTTTCGTTTGTTGCTGTCATTAATCTAAAGTTTTTAGCTTGCCAGTTAGTCACAATATAAAATGTGTCACCTAGCTTATCTACGTCAAACTCGTGACCATCTTCACGCGGCATTAATGCTTTAAATTCGTCAGTGGGCTTATTAGCATCAAGCACCCATGTATCGTTGGTCTCTGTCGATGCTAAATCAATAATAATTAAGCCTTCGTCGCGGCTTTTACCAAGCCCCATAAAAAAGCTGCTGTCTTGCTCTTCGTAAACCATTACATCTTGGCTTTGCTCGCTACCAAGCTCATGCCTAAATACTTGGTATCCTAATAACGTTTTTAAATCTTTTTTTACATAAAAAACTGTTTTGTTATCGTTCGCCCAAACAACTTGTCCTTCTGTATTTTCAAGTACGTCGGGTAGCATTTCATCTGCCGCTAAGCTTTTAAAGCGAACATTATAAATACGACGGCCTTCAGTATCTTCAGAGTAAGCCATAAGCTGCTCGCATGGGCTTAGTGCGACTTCTCCTAGCTCAAAAAACTCAAATCCCTCAGCTAATATATTCACATCGAGTAAAAGCTCTTTATTATCAGCCTTTATGCTCGTGCTTCTATAATGGCGAGAGTACTCATCATCACCACGAACTTCTGAGTGATACCAGTATTTCCCGTCTTTAACGGGTACCGAGTTATCGTCTTTTACAATGCGTGCTTTTAACTCTTCAAAAAGTGTATTTTGGAGTGGCTTCATTGCAGCTAACTGTTCATCGCAATATGCATTTTCAGCATGTAAATGTGCAAGTACTTGCTCATCCTGACGATCGTCATCACGCATCCAATAGTAATTATCAGTGCGTATTTTATTATGAGTACTTAATGTATGGGCTTGCTGTTTAGCAATCGGGAAATTAGGTAATAAACTTAAAGAGTAGTCAGGACGAGACACAACAAAACCAATTAAAAAAATAATGTGATTTGCAGTTTATCATAAAAATAAAAAAGCCCATCCAATAGTTGGATGGGCTAAAACGGTAAACGCTTCATTACTAAAACAGCTATACCTTTGGGAAGATAATTCACTTAAGCCTTATATTTGCTGCCAAGCCATAGCCCAACTTTGTCCAACACCGGGCTCGAACATAAACTTTTTATCGTCACTCGCGCGGCAAAACTCATTAAATGGCCAAGGCTTACATTGATAAACATGCCCTGTTTTTGGCTGCAATACCTTTGTACCCGCATTATAGTTTTCACAATTTTCAGGGTACACGTAATCATAAGTATCAAGGTTATTAACAACACGCTCATCGCATTTTGCAATACAATGAAAATCGACATGCGCTTTACATATCCCACTGCTTTGCAAAGCAAAAATTTCATTGTTTCTATAGGCAACAATTAAACCTTGTTCGGTCATTTTACCTGCGCTAACAAGGGGTACATGCACGTTAATATGCTCGGCAACTAAACGTGGCCATGCGTGAGGTTCACCTTGTTCAAGCGAGGTGATTTTGTAATCAAATGATAAACTAACTAGCTCTCCTTGCATGTCATAAAAGGTTACACTCACCACATCGCCAATAAACAATTGGGTATGATGATTTAAGCAACCTATTGTTGACCACTTTCCACAGGCCAACGACGTATGCATAAACACGGCAACACCTTAAGAGTTACAAAATCTTATCCATACACTATGGATACACAAAAAATACACTGAGGGCAAGTGATACATAACACTTTAGTATTTATGCGACACGCAGTTTGTGTTGCATAATCGCTTGTTGGACTGAGGCGCTACCTGCTCGGTGTGTCAGAGTTGGTATTGTTTATGCTATGGGAATTTACTTTTTAGAGGCTCTAGCTAAATCAGCTAATTTAATCAGCTTACCTATTATAATTTAAGCTATCCCTGCGTTGCTCAGCATTTATTATGTCCCTATTAAACCTAATATTTAACCGTTAAGCAATGATATTTTTCTCACGCACAGCCGCTACTAGCCTGAACAGTTAAGCAGGTTAACTCATTGATTCTATTAAGCAGGCTAGCCCGCTAACTCGTTCGCTCTGTTTTAACGGTTGCCGCATCCGACTCTGCTATACCAATAAATTGCAAGATGCCAACTTTGCATGATTGACAAGGCCAATGCGGTATCAATGGATCTTTTTCTGTCGTTACCTTTGCTTCTTTACATGTGTGTGGCTCTTGGGCTCTTATTAACGCTAACTTTTGTTTACGACATGCATTGGCTAAAAATCCATAGTGGCGAATACGCATAAACCCTTTCGGCAATACATGTTGTAAGTAACGCCGTAAAAATTCGTCACAACTCAGTGTCATGACTTTATCGCGGTTGTTATCTGTATAATCGCGGTATTTAAAGCTCACTGTTTCTTCAGTCGCTGACACTAATCGCGATTCTGACATCACGCCTTTTCGGGTATAACGTGCAAGGTAACTGACTAATTTTTCACTGTACGTTAAACAGGCTTTGCTATAAACACACCATTTGGTTGGGGTGCTTATCTTCACGAATGAACTATCGCACTCATTTAGCGCCGCGAGCATTTTTCCTCTAAAGACCGTTGATAATGCTTTAACAGGGTATAAATAACCTTTTTCTATTTCATGCCATTGCGCTTTATCAAGCGCACCTGCGGGTATCAAGCAATGCAGGTGAATATGCTGACTTAAATTTTGCCCCCACGTATGCAGTACGCTTGTCATGCCTAACTGACCATGCCCTTTTCGTTTCGCAAATTTACTCAGCGTTTGCCATGTGGCTTTAAATAAACAGTGATACAGCACGCTTGGGTTATAGTGTGCAATGATATTCAACTCATGCGGGAGCGTAAAAACAAGGTGGAAATAGCGACACGATAGTAAATCCTCTTGTTGTCTTTGCACCCATTTAGCCGTTGCCATACCTTGGCAACGTGGGCAATGCCGATCTCGACAGCTACATCCAATTTGTTGTACTTCACCACAGTTATCACATTGCCACGCTTGATAACCGAGCTGACCTGTTCTGCATGATTGAAGATGTTGGCAGACTCGTAACTGCTGATAGCTCATTATGTGGTGCTGCCGATAATTCTCAAGATGTGAGTTTAAAATATCAGCGAGGTGCAAGCCGCTCATTGTTCACCCCAACTTGCGAGTAAATCAATGCCACCATGCCCTAATTCAGGTAACCAGTGTAAGTAACTTTGCGTGGTTCTAATGTCACTGTGACCAAGCTGATGTTGAAGTTGATGAAGCGGCATCCCTAACTCAAGTTGATGTGTTGCATAAGCATGGCGTAATACATGTGGATTACAGTGCTTTAAACCACACATTTGTGCATGTTTTTTCAATGCCTTTCTGAAGCTTGAGGGTGACATGGGTTTATCCATTAACCATCGTGAATAAAACATCCAGCCCGTTGGGTGATACATTTTCCAATAATAACGTAATTGATTTAGCACGCTATCTGATACAACAACATAGCGTGACTTATCTCCTTTACCATGTTCAATTAAAATGGTTTTACGCTGTCCATTGATGTCTTGCACTTTGATGCGCAGCAGTTCGCCAATACGCAAACCACATCCATAACACACCACTATCAATGTTTTTAAGCGCATATCCGTGCAACTTTCTATAAGTCGTCGAATATCATCACGCGATAAATAAGTAGGTGCCCGAGGTTTCGCTTTAGGCAAGGCTATGTCTAAGTTCAGTGGGCGGTGTAAAATATTCTTAAACAGAAACCAAATGCTGTTTATTTGTATTTTTTGACTCGCTCTGGAGAGCTTGCGAATGGCGGGATCTTTAAAAAAGATATTCAGCTCATCATCAGTAATTAAATCGAGTGGTTTATTAAAATAATGGCTGAGTTTAAGCAAATGCTCGCAGTAACTTTTACAGGTACTTTGTGAATAACCACGGTAGGCTATTTCAGTTTTGACTTGTTCAATGAGTGTATTCATGACTTACCTCCAAATATGGGATAACCCCAAGGTAAGTGTGGCTCAAATGGTCAGAATAGGATCTCCGCGTAGCGGCTTAGTTCAACAACACGTTATGCAGTAGTCCCGCTACCATAGCTTTATAAAAAGCCTTAGACCGGAAACTTTGCGCCCTAATCTTTCGATTAGTTTGCCAGCAATGCGGCGATTATAATTCGGCCCCGCATAACAATCAAACAAAAGAATGTAACCAAAAACAAAAACCAACCCTTTAAGGTTGGTTTAATGTATTTTTAACTAAATAAATAAGTTAAAGGTTCTTTTGCCCACGTAAATATCAGCAACACCAATAAAGATATAAATATTAGCCACGCAGGCCAAGACGCTTTTGTTACTTTAGCCTCAGAGTCATCCGCTTTTAACTCTTTTGAGCCTGTGATCATCGCCTTAACTAGTGGCTTACCTTTTATTCTATAAACAATAATAGCTAATACATGTAAACCAATAGCATAAAGTAAAATGTCAAAATTCAGCTCATGTAGCCAATTTGAAAAATCAATCACATAGCTAGACACATATTGAGCAAGCGGGCCGTCAGTTAAAATGCCATCACTACTCATTAACCCGGTAATAAGCTGCGTAATTATAATTATAAAAAATACCATTACCATACAACTGCCAGGTGCTGAATGACCTAGCGAGTCGCTTGGTGTCTTTAGTGCCTTTAAAATAGCACGAGGAGAGTGCAGCAACCCACTTAATCTCGCGGTTTTACTTCCGATAATGCCCCATATTAAACGTGTTACGATAAGTGCCAAAGTAAAAAAGCCAGCAACAAAATGAAGCTCAATCATGCCCTCTTCAATACTAAAATAAAGCACCGCAATACTTACAACCAAAAACCAATGAAAGCATCTAATAAACCCATCCCACACTTTTAACGTCGTCATTGCGCCTATCCTTAAAAAAACAGTATTATCTAATTCGTTAACTACTTTAACATCATAATATTAAGGTATCCTTATGCGCTATTCTACTCACCAACAGAGTAAAAATCATGCAACCAGTTAAAAAAGCTATTTTAAAAGGCTTTTTAGATATGCTACCACTTTGTTTAGCCGTTGTTCCTTGGGGTATTTTATGTGGCTCTTTAGCCATACAAAATGGCTTTAGCGCCTTTGAAACCCAAGCAATGTCGTTATTAGTTTTTGCAGGCTCTGCACAGCTTGTGGCGATTGAACTTATGGCGGGCAACACCCCCTTGCTAACCATTCTATTCACAACATTTATTATTAGCTCTCGGCATTTTTTATACGGATTAGCCGTGCGTCATAAGGTGATTGATCAACCTATGCGTTGGCGCTTACCGGTGAGCTTTGTTCTAACCGATGAGCTATTTGCATTTTCTCATCACCGAAAAGCATACAGAACAAAAACACGTTTAATATACGCATTAAGCGCAGGGTTTAGCTTTTATATTGCATGGAATATTTGGACATTAATTGGCATTGTAGCGGGCACAATGCTGCCAGATTTAACCAATTTAGGGCTCGACTTTGCAATTGCTGCGACGTTTATCGCTTTGGTTATTCCGGGGATTAAAAATTTGGCCTCACTTGTTACGGTAATTGTAGCGGGTATTAGCGCAACGCTTTTAAAAAGCACAGGATTTGAGTTATGGCTTGTTTGCTCTGCACTACTGGCAATGAGCGCAGGTTATACTACAGCCAGGCTAACCGCTAAAAAGGAAGTAACGCCATGATGACGACTATTTTACTCATGGCGTGTATTACATTTTTTACACGTTATTTATTTTTGCATCGTGCTTTACCGTTTAAAGTGGGACCTAAAATGCAGCAGTTTTTAAGCTTTAGCGCCCCCGCAGTGCTTACCGCTATTTGGGTGCCTATTGTGTTTTTAAATGAAGATGGCATTAATTTAAACTGGCAAAACCCTTATTTAAGCGCCGCGATAGTTGCTATTATTGTTGCCTACAAAACACATAATATTTATTACACAACGCTTGCCGGCATGGGACTATTTTTAATATTAAATTAGTGCGTTCTTTATACTTTATGAAAGAGTTCACTCAGGTTAAAATGCGGCTAACAACAATAAAAAGACGTCAATATGCACAAATTTCATCAATTAAGCGCAACAAGCTTGCAGGGTCAACCTATCAACTTTAAAGATTTTGAAGGGAAGGTTGTGCTTATTGTTAATACCGCAAGTAAATGTGGATTTACCTACCAGTACGAGTCACTGCAAGCTTTGCACGATAAGTATGCCAGCCAAGGTTTAGTTATTTTGGGATTCCCATGTAACCAATTTGGTCAGCAAGAACCAGGGAGTGCAGAACAAATTAAGCAAGAATGTTTAATTAACTACGGCGTTAGCTTTTTAATGGCAGCCAAAGTAGATGTCAACGGTCAGCATGCACATCCGGTATTTCGTCACTTAAAATCAGCCTTACCTGGTTTTTTAACACGTAAAATAAAATGGAATTTTACTAAATTTTTAATTGCCGCAGATGGTACGCCAATTAAGCGCTATGCACCTTTTACTAAACCCGAAAAGCTAGAGCTTACAATTCAAAAAGCATTAACGCAGGCTAAAAATATGCTTTAAAAAGTAATAAAGAGGCGCAAGGCCTCTTTATTGCCAATACTATTAAAACTAAAACATACGTATAACTGTACATTTAAACTCTCAATATTAATTGGTATCTATTTATACTAGCGAAATTTAATCGGTGTAATCGCTTAAATCGTCTTCGCCTAGATTTTTACGCAAGCGTTTTTGCTCAAGGTAGTCTTCCAACTTCTTCTTAACCTTTTGCTTGTTCTTATCGTGTTGATTACGTCCGAGCATTTCGTACTCGTCTTCAACAAAATCGTCATCTAGCGCATCGTAACTAAATGTCTTACCCACAACCCACTCCATAAAGTGTTTGAGACCAACCAAGGATTTTATTATCGCAATAGTCGGTAAAATTAAAAAATGTTCAACGCTAAAGTGCTCTGCAAATTAACATCAAAATAAAGCCACGTGACTACTGTAAATAGTCTTCATGTCAGTAATGTGAATAAATAGCGCTAAATTTGAATTGAGGAAAGTGAGAGTTTTTTATCGTATCGATAAATAAAATTTATTAATTTTTATTAGTTAGCCAATTTGACTAAAAAATGGTTGTTTATTAATTAATTTCACTTACTAAAAAACAAACAAAAACAGTTAACCATCTGTTTTATATTAAAAAATAAAACTGGCACCAAACTTGTTATTAATTAATCGTCATCAACAAAAAGTAGAGAATAAACATGAAAAAATTACTATTAGTTAGCGCATTAATTTGTACACCTGCTGCAATGGCTCACAACGACAACGATTCAGCCATTTCATTTAGCAACGATGAATGTAACGTCGAATTTAAAAATGACGTACGCATTAAGCCAAACGAATTAGAAATTTTTACCGCCAACAATAAAACCATGCAATTTAATACCCATGGTGACTTAACCGTAAATGGCGAATTTGTAGCGCTTAATAATTCACAACGCGAAGCGCTAACTAAATACTCTGATAGCTTACGCACACAATTACCTGAAGTAGCTAATATAGCGCTAGAGGGTGTTAAAATTGCCGGTGTGGCATTAGAAGAAGTAGGCAATGCATTTAATATAGACGGCCTTGATAATATGTCTGAGCTTATGGACGACATTAAAATTGAGGTAGAAAACACATTTTACCAGCAAGGTACATTTGTAATGGGTCAACAAAGCTTTAACCAATTTGGTGAAAACTTTGAGCAACAATTTGAAGAGCAAATAGAAACGGTTGTTGAGTCTGCCGTAATGCAATCTATGGGCAGTATTTTAGTGGCTTTAGGCTCTGAATTACTTGGTTCAGGTGGCGATATGGATGCCTTTGAGCAACGCATGGAAAATATGGGCGCTCAAATAGAAGAAAAAGTAGAGCTTCATGCAAATGCACTTGAAGAACGCGCTAACTCTTTATGTGAAAACTTTGCTGATATTGCAAAACAAGAAGAGCAATTAGTAATGCAAGTGCCAGAACTTAAAGGTTACCAGTTATTTAGCTTTAAACTCAATTAATACAGCAAACGTTATTTAACATCCCTTTGGCAGCACTTAAGTTTACTTAAATGCTGCTTTTTTGTGTTTCACAAACTTATACCAACCTGCATAAATCTTTGATCAATTTAACGAATTAAATTGCACTATAACTTCGTTAAAATTTTTTATTTACGACTGCATGGATGCAGGAGGTAGAGCAATGCAGGGAGCAATTGCCGAGAACAACTAGATACAAAAACTTTTGCCTAGTTCTAGCGTAATTTTCTTAACGTTAAATAGACCCCATATATAAGCAGATTGGCATTACTTTTTAGCTAATAAAGTAAGCTTACCCAGAGTAATAATTGCTTGCTCTATCTGCTCGCTCCACTGCACACCATAACTTAATCTTACACAGCTTTTATATTTATTAGAGGCTGAAAAAATAAGCCCCGGGGTTATGCTAATACCCACTTCAAGTGCAAGTAAAAATAACTTTTGGCTATCGTATTCGCCTCCTAAATCAAGCCACATTACGCAGCCTCCCTTAGGGTCGCTTATACGTGTGTTTTTTGGCATAGCTTGTTGTAAGCACCATCGCATACGCTCTTTATTATCGCGCAGGCGCTGCCTAAGTACTTTTAAGTTTCGGTCGTACTCGCCGCTGGCTATAAATTCTGATAACGCCCATTGGTTTATTAACGAAGCAGAGCAACTTAGTGCTCTTTTATATCGCCTTGCTTGTGTTGCAAATTTACCGGCAACTAACCAACCTACACGATAGCTCGGCGCTGCCGTTTTAGAAAAAGATGAGCAACTGATCACTAATCCTTTTTTAGAATACGCTAAAGCAGGAGTGCCTCGTTTTGCCGTAAAGTATAAATCGCCGTATACGTCATCTTCAATAAGCACTACGTCGTGGCTTTCAAGTAGTTCCACCAGCTGCTGTCTGTTTGTATCAGGCATAAAACTGCCCACGGGGTTACTAATAGCAGTTGAGAATAAACAGGCTTTTATATCATGCTCGTTTAAAGCACGTTCTAAATCGTTTAGCCAAATGCCGTTATCTGGACACAGTGGTATTTCGAGCGCTTTGAGGCCTAAGCTCTCTATTAGCTCTATAATACCGTGATAACAGGGCGTTTCTATGGCCACTATATCGCCTGGCTTTGTTACACATTTAAGCGCAATAGCCATGGCTTCCTGTGCACCATTGGTGATCACAAGCTCGTCCATATCAATACCAATGCCAAAATCTAGATAGCGATGCACTAGTTGCTTTTTTAGCGGTACAAATCCATCTGTTGGCCCATAGTTAATGGCTTTACTGCCGGCAATTGTCATTACGCGGCGCATGTTTCTGGCGAGTGCTTTATCGGTAGGTGCAGCGGCTATCGGGTTAGCGATACCAAAAGGGACTACGTTAGCTTGATGAATGGCGCTGTATACCTGCTCTATTAAGGCTTGTTTATTTACCACAACAGGCTCTCGACTTAACTTAACTCGCTTAGGTAAGTTATGCGCGGCGTTAACCGCTTTTAAAAAGTAGCCTGATTTTTCGCGTGCCTCTACTAGCCCTTGATCCTCAAGTGCTTGATACGCTTGTTTTACAGTGGGAATACTTATATTTAAGTTATCTGCCATTTTACGCAGTGATGGAAGTTTTTCGCCGGGGAGTAAAACTTGTTGAGCACTCATATCTCTAATTAACTGAATAACTTGTTGATATAAAAAATCGTGCCCTTGGCTATTTTTTTGTCTTATCATCACACACCGAATCTGTATAGGTTACATTTTTACTTTTCTGTATATGGTAAGTATACAGATAGGTCTTAAAATAGCCATTCAATCGGGCTTTGAGGACTAACCATGAAAAGTGCAGCGTTATACATTACAACCGTTTTAATTTGGGGTTCTACTTGGTTAGCCATAGAATTTCAGTTAGGCGATATTGCAGTCGAGTTATCGTTATTTTATCGCTTTGCTATTGCAGCACTTTTAATGTGGTTGTATGTAGCGTACAAAAAACCCGACATGCGTTTCTCATTAGTCGATCATGGCTTTTTTGCTTTATTAGCTCTGTTTAACTTTGGTTTAAATTACTTAATGCTTTACTGGGCACAAAATCACCTCACCTCAGCCATGAGCTCTATTGCCTTTTCAATGCTGCTGGTTATGAACATAGTTAACACCCGATTATTTTTTGGTAAGCCAATCTCAAAGCGAATTTATACAGGTGCAGTACTCGCTGTATTAGGTATTACATGCCTATTTTGGCCACAGTTACAGCAGTTCGACTTAAGTAATGGTGCGTTGGTCGGGTTACTACTTGCCCTTGGTGGCACCTTTGTGGCTTCATTAGGAAATATGGTAAGCGTTCGAAATTCTCGTAAACAAATTGGTGTATTACAAGGCAATGCATGGGGCATGTTATATAGCGCCGTGGGCTTAGCGCTATATGTATTAATGAATGACGTGCAATTTAGTATAAACGCACCACCGAGTTACTGGTTGTCATTACTTTACTTATCAATATTTGGCACCGTAATCGCTTTTGGTTGCTACTTTGCACTACTAAAAAATATTGGCCCCGAAAAAGCCAGCTACGTTATTGTTTTATTTCCATTAGTGGCAGTAACGCTAAGTAGCTTTTTTGAAGGGTTTGAATGGCACGCAAATACCTTTGCAGGATTTAGCCTAGTGCTATTAGGTAACGCCATTGTGCTTACCCCAACAAAACGAATTAATGCCTTTTTAGCAAATAGAGCAATAGCTAAAAGTGGCTCCATCCCCAGTTAGACGCGTTATTAACGCAACTAACACAAAAGCGCCTACTTTACTGTAGGCGCTTTTTTATTGGCATATGAAACAGTAAAGCGTGGCCATGCACACTAACAACTGCAGGAGTTTTGCCTACCAACTCTCCATCTGCTTCAATCAATAACCCTTCAGTATTTATGAAAGCTGTACTTAAACGGCTATAGGTAAGGTTTTTTATATGCTGATGGCGCTTAAAAAATAATTTAATAAAACTTATTACATTATAAAAAAGCCCACCCGATCGCATTTGATAACACTCAAGCTTTCCATCTGTTAAATCAGCATTTGGCGCTATTTCTAAACCACCACCAAAAAATTTATGATTAGCAAATACGGTAATTAAATTTTGATACTGCCTAGCATTGTTATTAAATGTGCCGTGTAACTGCTGAGCTTGATAGTAAAATAACTCTTTTACGCTCACCCAACTGTAATCAAAAGATGAAAAACTAGCTTTAGCCTCAATTGCTTTAACTACATGGGCATCAAACCCTACCCCTGCAATATTAATAAAATAGCGGCTATTAATTTTTCCTATATCAATTGCTGTCGGTGTATTAAATAATGCCTTTCGCCAATCATCTTCTTTGCAGCCAAATCCCCTAGAGAAATCGTTACCTGTGCCGCAGGGCAACAACGCTAGCGAACAATTGCTCCCTATTAATGCATTAACCGCTAAGTTTAATGTGCCGTCTCCACCTAGTACGACTGCTTTGGTAAATTTACTCAGTAATAAGCTTATTTGAGCACAGTCATTCTCAAAGTTTCCTGTTGTAGTAAATATACAATAAGAGAAACTACGTTTTTTACAGGTGTTTTTAAGCCACATTAGTGATTTTTCACTCTGTTTTTTAATACTTGGTTTAATAATTATCAGTAGTGACAAGCTTTTGTATCCATCAATCTGTTTAAGGATAAAATAATAGGCATTTAATTAAATTTTTTTAATCTGAATAACTAGTCAAAAAATGCTATGTAAAATGCATATAACTAAATACAAAAAACAAAGAACCCCAGCATTAAAGCAGCTAAAGCCTATTCACACGTAAATAAATATGCAAAAACAATAATACAGCTTACTGAATCGCACGTTAATAAAATGAAATCGGATTAGTTTATCTAATCCCTCGGGCTCAATTTTTATCGTTGTATTTTTAATCAAACAACGTGCAAAATGCACGCGATTTCAACATATACAACCCGGAGCAAAATAATGAAACCTATTAACACATTAAATCAAACTGCAGCAGCTCAAGTAGCCGTTAAACCAACTAACCGTAAAGCAAGAATGTTAGCTAAACTTAACACAATTGGTAAAAGACTAGCACTTAGCGGCGCAGCTCAATATAAATAATCACTCAACCATGATTATTTTTGCGGTGCAGCAAACACCCAACCACTAAATGAAGTCACTTATTTAGCTCCCCTTTGTTTGCTGCAACCTATTTATTTTATTAAAAATTGCCTTAATTTCCCCTTATTTACAAAAAAAACCTCATTTACGTACGTTTTTTAGGCAAACAGTCATTTTGCTATTTACACAGCGGTATCACCTAAGTATTATTCTGCGCCATGGAGAGATGGCAGAGTGGTCGAATGCACCGGTCTTGAAAACCGGCATGGGTTTATAGCCCATCTAGGGTTCAAATCC
>NZ_JADYXO010000041.1:0-11248 GCF_015864295.1 Pseudoalteromonas sp. NZS127_1
TGAGGCTTAACCATACAACGCCAAACGCGTTTTATGCGACAGTTTAGACAGAAGTTAATATGACTAAAGTAGATATTACTTAAGAAAGACTTAAAAAATATTATCAGATATTTTCCAAATTCAGTTAATTTGTAGCGATACGAATTAACGCCCAAATTTGCTTGGTGACAATAGCGTTTTGGACCCACCTGATTCCATGCCGAACTCAGTAGTGAAACGAAACAGCGCCGATGATAGTGTAGCATTTGCTATGTGAAAGTAGGACATTACCAGGCTTCAAATTGTAGAGAGCCCGAATCTAACGATTCGGGCTTTTTTACGTCTGTAGAAAAGTAAAATGTGAGGGAATAACGTACAGCTCACGCCATATACTCCCAGTAATATCCCTTATTTCATTCAAGTGTTTACAACTAGAAAGAGACATAGCCACTAAAGCTATGCTTATATAACTTCTATCATCCTATTTAAAGTGCACATAAAGCTAGAAGTTAAATAAACTCCTTTAAATATCGCGAATTTTTGCTGCAGGATTACCCGCTACAACAGTATTAGCCACTACATTTTTTGTAACCACAGCACCTGCACCCACAATACTGTTCTCACCTATACTTACACCCGCTAAAATAATTACACCTGCGCCAATCCATACGTTATTACCTATTAGGATAGGTGCTGCAAAGTTTTCTTTATTTAGCCTTTCTGCTGGATTAGTAGCATGTGACACAGCAAGTAGCTGAACGTTCGGGCCAATTAAGCAGTCATCACCTATGGTGATTGAGTGATTGGCTAATGGCGAGTCGAGAAGTGTACAATTAATATTTATAAAAGTACGATCACCAATAACGATTTGATTACCGTAATCGCAATGAAAGCCTGATTCTATAATTACACCATCACCCGACTTTAAAAATAACTCCTTGATACGTTTTAAGTTTCCTTTACTTGGGCTCTTATTAAATAAACGGCAAGTTTCACCAGCTTGCTTTCGCTGTGCCAAGTATTCTTTACTGATACTGTTAAATGACTGCATTGTATTTATCTTTATAACTTAATTGGTTATAGCTTACCGTACTTTTAGTTTTATTATTATTAGAATAAAGCTGTGTTTTTTTTGCTCGTTCACTTGCCATTTAGGTTGTTTCGTTTAAAATCGCATAACTTTCGAAACGAAACTTAATTCACGAGCTTTATGACTAAACGAAACACACAACAGCGTCGTCACAATATACTGGTTCAGGTTAATGAACTAGGTGAAGTAGTTGTTGAAAAGTTAGCTGAGCAGTTTCAAACATCAGAAGTAACCATTCGAAAAGATTTAACCTCGCTTGAAAAAAGTGGCTTATTACTTCGCCGCTACGGTGGTGCTATAGCACTACCTAAAGAAATTGTTAGCGATGAAGTAGATTCAAAGCGCAAGGTCGCAATAGCAAAAGCGGCGGCCTCACTTATAAACGATCATAATCGCATTATTATTGATAGCGGACGCACTACAGCAGCGATGATCCCTGAACTTGCCAATAAACGTGGGCTCGTTGTTATGACCAATGCGATTAAAGTCGCTAGTCGTTTATTGGCACTTGAGAACGAGCCGACACTTTTGATGACCGGTGGAACCTGGGATCCACATTCTGAGTCATTTCAGGGGCAAGTTGCCGAAAACGTATTATGTTCTTACGACTTTGATCAGCTTTTTATTGGTGCTGACGGTATAGATGTAAAGCGCGGGACAACGACCTTTAATGAGTTAGTTGGTTTGAGCCAAGTTATGGCAAAAGCCGCTCGTGAAGTAATTGTAATGGTTGAATCAGATAAGATTGGCCGAAAAATACCAAATTTAGAATTACCGTGGAAAATAGTAACCACATTAATAACCGACAATGGCTTAGCAGACGATAAACGCAAAGCAATTGAGGCGTGTGGTGTAAAACTAATTTGCGCAGAGATTATACAATAGCTACTAAGTAGCAAGTATTTAAAAAATTAATGGAGACACTATGTGTGGAATAGTTGGGGCAGTTGCAGAGCGTCCAGTAAACAAAATTTTAGTTGAAGGCCTTAAGCGTCTTGAATACCGTGGTTATGACTCAGCAGGCGTAGCCTTGCTTGATGGCAACACACTTAATACTGTTAAAGCAGTAGGTAAAGTAGTTAACGTAGAAGCTGCGCTAGAAAAAGCAGGCGTTAGCGGTCATACAGGTATTGCACACACACGCTGGGCAACACACGGTAGCGTTACAGAAGCAAATGCACACCCACATGTATCAAACAACCAATTAGCACTTGTTCACAATGGTATTATTGAAAACCACGCTACGCTTCGTGCAGCATTAAAAGCTGATGGTTACGAATTTTTATCAGACACTGATACAGAAGTAATGGTGCATTTAATTCACCAACTTCGTAAGCAACACACAACGTTACTTGCATCAGTACAAGCAGCTGTTAAACAGTTTGAAGGCGCATTTGGTACCGTTGTATTTGATAAAGATAACGACAACGAAATTATTGTAGCGCGCTCAGGTAGCCCTCTTGTTATAGGTTTAGGCCTTGGCGAAAACTTTATTGCGTCTGATCAATTAGCATTATTACCTGTTACTCGCAGCTTCATCTTTTTAGAAGAAGGCGACGTAGCACGTATTACACGTGACACAGTAGAAATTTTTGATGCAGACGGTAACGCAGTTGAGCGTGAAGTTATTGAATCAAACATTACGCAAGATGCATCAGGTAAAGGCGATTACCGTCACTACATGCTAAAAGAAATTTACGAGCAGCCACTTGCTGTACGTAATACCCTTGAAGGACGTTTAAACGACGACCGCGTAGCAATTGATGCCTTTGGCGACAGCGCTCAGCAAATATTTAAAGATGTAAAACACGTACAAATTATTGCCTGTGGTACGTCTTACCATTCAGGTATGGTTGCACGTTACTGGCTTGAGCAGTTTGCCGGTGTTAGTTGTAATGTAGAAATAGCTTCTGAATTTAGATACCGTCAGTCGTTTGTACATGAAAACAGCCTACTTGTTACTATTTCTCAATCGGGTGAAACAGCCGATACACTAGCTGCATTACGCCTAGCTAAAGAGCAAGGTTACATGGCATCAATGACCATTTGTAACGTACCTGGATCATCGCTTGTACGCGAATCAGACCTTGCCTTTATGACTAAAGCGGGCGCTGAAATTGGCGTTGCATCTACTAAAGCGTTTACTACACAATTAGTTGGTTTGTTAATGCTTACTGCGTCTATCGCGCAAGAAAAAGGCCTTGACCAAAGTGCTATTGTTAATGCTATAAAAGTACTTCCAGCTAAGTTAGAAGAAACATTGCTACTAGCTGATGGCATTGCAGATCTTGCAGAAGAGTTTGCTGATAAACACCATTCATTATTCTTAGGTCGTGGTTCGCAATATCCAATTGCAATGGAAGGCGCGCTTAAGCTTAAAGAGATTTCGTACATTCATGCAGAAGCTTATGCCGCAGGGGAGCTTAAACATGGCCCACTAGCGCTTATTGATGCCGACATGCCAATTATTGTCGTAGCACCAAACAATGAGTTATTAGAAAAGCTTAAATCAAACGTAGAAGAAGTACGCGCACGTGGC
This sequence comes from Pseudoalteromonas sp. NZS127_1, assembly GCF_015864295.1. Classification (NCBI taxonomy): domain Bacteria; kingdom Pseudomonadati; phylum Pseudomonadota; class Gammaproteobacteria; order Alteromonadales; family Pseudoalteromonadaceae; genus Pseudoalteromonas; species Pseudoalteromonas sp. NZS127_1. The sequence continues at coordinate 3,609 of NZ_JADYXO010000041.1, forward strand.
GGCATTATTTACGTATTCGCAGATAAAGACTCACACTTTGAGTCAGACGACACAATGCGTGTAATCAACGTAAACCACACTGACGACATTATTGCGCCAATTGTTTACACACTGCCATTACAGTTACTGTCGTACTACGTCGCGGTGATTAAAGGTACTGACGTTGACCAACCTCGTAACTTAGCTAAATCGGTTACTGTTGAGTGAAAATAAAAAAGTTGGTAATTACCTGTTAAAGATAAAAAGGCGCTTAATGCGCCTTTTTTGTACCTCAAAGCCTGTTAAATTAAAAATACACTACTTTCTAAAGGATTAGTCATGCGTTTATTAACAGATATTTAGTTAGTCTTCTATAATTCAGTGAAGCTTTAATTACGGATTTCAAATTTATCATGCATTGCTCTCGCCTGTACTCTTTAGATCGTACTGGGAGTTTCAGATGAATTTTAAATGCAAGATATAGAATCTGCAGAAGAACGTATAAAAAATTTTTTATACTATTAAAATCAGCTTATTGTGTTTTTCCTCTGTATCTTTAAGTTGATAAAACCATGGTATAATATGAAAAACTCCTGCAGAAATGAAGAAATGAGTTCCCTGACTTCACATAATAATTCAATGCGTACACTGTTGCTTTCTAAAGATAAAGAACAGTTTCATGACCTAGTTGATTTAGACAATATCGATTTAGTTTTAAGAGAACTATTAACAATTGAGGAAATGAGAGAAGCTGGTAGTTTCTTTACAGGACAAAAACTAGCAACTAAAGCGGTCGGATTGCTTCCTGCTATTACTACTGGCTCGGTAGTGCTGGATCCAACTTGTGGGGCTGGCAATCTATTACTCGAAGCATCAAGAAAGCTAGGAGTTGAACTTACTTTGTCAGCAACGTTAAAAGTATGGGGAGTCGTGCTTAGGGGATTTGATATTCATCTTCATTTTATTGAGGCTACCAAGTTACGTATTGTCATTGAAGCTTTAAATCGAGGTGTTGAGCAAGACTGTACTTTAGATGAGGCTCTCGCTTTACTTCCAAATATACAAGTTAAAGATGCTTTTACCGTTCATAGCGAAGAGCTAACAGACATTACGCATATACTAATGAACCCTCCTTTCACAATTATGCCTTCTCCTAAACAAAACTATTGGAAAAAAGGTAAAGTTAATACTGCTGGGGTTGTATTTGATCAGTACCTTAGAAAGCTACCGAAAAACTGCAACGTAAGCGCTATTTTGCCAGACGTGCTTCGGTCCGGCAGTAGGTACGATGAGTTTCGTGAATTTATTTCGGAATCAATGCAAGCAGATATAGATATATGGGGGCGGTTTAACAACAAAACTGACGTTGATGTATTTTTACTTTCAGGAGTGGTTAATGATAATGACCAGGTAGTATCCTGGCACCGTGCTGAGAGTGCTGAATCTACAATATCTGATCACTTCAACGTTAGAACCGGACCTCTAGTGGCATACAGAGATCCTGAAGAAGGGAGTGAATACCCTTATTTTTATCCCAAAATATGCCCTCAGTGGGAAGTGGTTCGAGAGGCGACTGAAAAAAGGCGGTTTCGTGGTACAGTTCTAAATCCACCATTGATTGTGATAAAAAGAACATCAAGCCCATCAGACAGAAACCGTGCATCAGCAACTATAATTAATCTTCGAGAGCCGGTAGCAATTGAGAATCACATGATTGTCGTTACGCCTAAGGATGGAAAAATGGATACGTGTAGAAAACTTATGCGAATACTGCAGAACCAAAAAACAAACGATTTTTTAAATGAACGAATTAGGTTAAGGCATTTAACTATTGGTGTAATTAAAGATATTCCACTTTTAGGAATGTGGATATGACACGTAAACTTTTAGCTAAAAAACCATTCGACATGTCAGCTCGTGTTCCTATGCAGCTTGGCCGTGAGAGTATTTCAAGCTCGACGGTGGCAGTTTCTGAACTGATAAAAAATGCTTATGATGCTGATGCTGAAAATGTGGATTTAGAATTCTATTTACGCGATCAACCAGCATTGTCTTCTATGGTTTTAAAAGATGATGGTAGTGGCATGGCTGTTGATGCTCTTTATAACCATTGGTTAAAAATAGGAACAGACTCTAAATTCGGTGTAGAACGCTCAAATAATAAACATAGGGTAATGACTGGAGCAAAAGGACTAGGCCGACTTGGGTTAGATAGGCTGTGTAAGAAAGTTATACTTTACACAAAAGTTGAGGGAGCAGATAACGTTACTCAATTAGTAGTTGATTGGCGAAAGTATGAGGGAAAGAATACTTCAATTTTTGACATCAAGCATGAAGTTTATGAATTAACACTTCCAGTTCAAGATAAATATGGTGATATCTTTGTTTCCTCTAAAGAAAAAGGCACGTATATGGTTCTGGTTGGGTTGAGAGACAATTGGAATACTGAATTCCTAAAAGACTTAAAAGAAGAACTTCGCTTACTAATTTCACCCTACCGTTCTATCAATGATTTTAGTATTAGCCTAACTCAAGTGAGAGCTGAACAAAAAGTTATAAAAGAACAAATTGACTCTCAGGAGATCTTGGAGGCTGCAAGTTGGAAAGTAAAAGCAGTTGTTGATGATTCTGGACGTGTAAAATTAACATTTACGAATAATAATAGTGGTGAGGAAGTAATTCAAATCCCAACAGCGTGGAAACATTGGGTATCTAATCAAGGTAATATGCCCTTATTTGGTCCACTCGAGTTTGAATTCTACTACATGCTTACAACGAGAGAGTATTGGACGAAAGCTGGTATGACCAGAACTAACTGGTCTGATTTTATGAAACTTAATCAGGGTGTTAGAGTTTATAGAGACGAGTTTAGAGTCAGGCCTTATGGGGAGCCAGTAGGTAAAGGAGATTGGTTAGATATAGGTTTAAGAAAAGCTTCTAGTCCTGGTGGTATTAAACAAGGTGGTTGGCGTATAGGCCCAAATCAGATTATTGGCGCCGTGAGTATATCTAAAACTAAAAATGCAATACTGAATGATCAAGCTAACCGTGAAGGTATTGTTGAAAACGATGCTTTTATGCAGTTGAGAATGTTTGCAACTAAAGTTATTTCAGCTTTTGAGTTGTTGGCTCACAAAGACGCTCAAGAGGATGATGAAATCGATTTATCTGAAGAGCTAAAGGCGATTTTTTTACATTCAAATGAAGAACTATCGGGTGTAATTGAAGAATTAAAAAAGACATTTAGTAAAAAACGAGGGAAGAAAAGACAAAAAAAACCGGCAGCACACACTGTCTATCAAAGAATTAGAGATTTAGAAAGAGCTAAAGTAGCGCACGAACGAGCTGTTGAGGCATACTACAAAGAGCTTGAAAAAGAACGAAAACAGCTCGAAGATCAAAAGGATACTCTAACTAATTTAGCTTCTATCGGTGTACTAACAGTATGTTTTGGCCATGAAATTAAGACTCACTCGGCAATTGCTCTCGAAAATGCTCGAGAGCTACTAGATGTTTTTGAAGATAGTCGTGATGGTATTATTCCGTTAAATTATGATTCCTTAACTGAAATCACTAATGATGTAATTGATGGTACTAAGTACGTAAATAGTTTTTCTGAGTTAGCTATAAATAATGTTAAACCAGATAAAAGAAAACGAGTAAAAAATAATGTCCCAGAAATTTTTAGGTATATATTTGAGTTAATGAAATCGACTTTTGAAAATATGGGGTTAGTTTATAGTATTAATTTTCAGGGGATTTTAGAAAGCGATTTCGAGGTGCGCTCATATAGAATTGATTGGGAGAGTATAGCTATTAATTTTATAACAAATGCGATATGGGCAATTTCTCAGAAACCCCGAGATCAAAGGAAGATTACAGTTGTTTTTGAGCGAGTGGGTGGAACAAAGCTAAGAGTTGGTTTTCTTGACTCAGGCTGTGGTTTAGAATTTGGACAAGAAACATCGATCTTCTTGCCAATGCAAAGTTCTAAAGCTGATCGAAAAGGTAATGTTATTGGTACAGGTATGGGTCTGGCTATTATCAAGGGGCAAGTAGAAAATAATATGGGGGGAAAAGTCTATGCCGAGCAGTTTTCTTCTCTGGGCGGAGCAGGGTTTTATATTGAAGTGATACAGGATAAATAATGATTGAAACTATAGTGTTTATCGATGATAGCAAGCAGGCACGTCGTACTTTTCAGCGCCGTCTTAGCCGAATTTTTGGTGAAGGCTACCAAGTTGTTTGTCCAAACATAGCCCCCGAACTTGAAGAAATGCTTCATTATCTAGATAAAATCGAAGATAAAGTTACTTATTTTATTGATGAAGATCTTGTCCATGAAAGCGACGCTCAATTTAAGGGTAGTGAATTAATTGAACGAATTCGAGTTATAGACCCAAAGATACCTATTTATATTTTGACCAGTAACCTTGCGAGCGTTGATGAGCATTTAGGTAATATTGAGTTTGCTATTGATAAAACTAGTTTGAGTGATAATAAAGAGGAATATAAGAAAAGGTTTTTTAGGCATCTCGATACACTTAAAAAAGTTAGAACGAAGCAAGAAAAAAGATTTGATGAACTTTTTTCAAAATCTTTAATTGAGCCTTTAAAGGAATCCGAGAAAGTTGAGTATGATGAACTTAATGTAGTGCGTAGTAAAGTGCTTGTAGATGAAGCTATATTATCAGAAGAAAGTGTTGCCAAGCTGGATATGCAATCACGGCAGTTAAAAGATCTGTACAAAGAGTTAAAAGGGCTAGAGGAAGATATCGATGGATCTTAATACTCTTTTCTTTCCTAAGTTAAGTCGTCATCCCAAGTACATGTATCATAGTAATAACGGTGACTTCTACGCAGCAAGTAATTATCAAAGTAACTACGATATAATAGCTGAAAATTGCAAACATAGATGTGTTTATTGTGATGCTACAGAGAAGGAGTGTGGTGGAGAAAGGTTCTCTTTAGATCACTTTCGACCTAAAGATATATTTGTTAATAAATTCAATGGAATATTACTTCGACATCCTTACAACCTTCATCTTTCATGTCAAAAATGCAATGTGCTCAAAAGTAAAGATTGGCAAGGTTGTCAAATAACTATTGATGGTTATAGCTATGCTTTAGGTAAAGGTTATGTCGATAGATTTCAGAAAGACATTCTTAAATATATGTACGTACAAGAAAACGGTAGGATTGCTATTACAGAGAGTAATATTGGTTATGCTCAGAACCCTGCTAAATATATGATAGAACGGCTTCACTTAAATAGGCCAAACCGCGTATATTTAAGGCAGCAAAGAGTTATAAAACAGTTAAGTAGAAAGATTGACTCTCTTTTAGCTAAGCTTACAGCTGAAACTATTCAGGCATGTGACGAGGGGCATAGAACTCCAGCAAAAAGTATGAAACGAATAGCGAAAATAGAAACTCAAAGGGATAAGTTTAGAGCTATAGTTACTTAACTATTGATACTTTAATATTGTAAGTAGATAAGTACTTGGATTTATGAGCTTAAGCTAGTCAGATCTTTGCTCTTGAAATGAGTGTTAGTTATTTTCAAGGTTGACCACTAAGATTATATTTAAATCACTAACCCCTACTTAATATGCGTTAAATACGCTAAAATTACAGGCTACTTTTTTAGCAATGAGCCCACAATTTTTATGACCTCAGCAACAAGCCCTAGCACATTTACCGAACTTGGCCTTATTCCAGAGCTATTAGCTCGTTTAACCGATTTGGAATATACCCAGCCTACGCCAATTCAAGCTAAGGCTATACCTAGTGTGCTTGCGGGGAGTGACTTAATTGCAGGGGCAAATACTGGCTCAGGTAAAACAGCAACGTTTGCGCTGCCAATGCTACAAAAAATGTTTGTTGAACAAGGTAGTAAAAGCACAGCCAGCAAAGGTAACTTTGTAACGGGGCTTATTTTAGTACCTACTCGTGAGCTTGCTACGCAAGTGGCCGATAGCATTAAATCGTATTCTGCTAACTTTAATGGCGCAATTAAAACGGTTGCTGTGTTTGGTGGTGTATCGGTTAACACACAAATGCAGGCTCTTCGTGGCGGTGCTGATATTATTGTGGCAACACCAGGTCGCTTACTCGATTTAATCTCAAGCAATGCTATTAAGCTCGATAAACTAAATACGCTTGTGCTTGATGAAGCCGACCGTATGCTAAGCCTTGGCTTTACCGAAGAGCTTGCTGAGTTATTAGCGTTAATGCCTGCTAAAAAACAAACCATGTTGTTTTCAGCAACTTTCCCTGAGCAAGTTAAGCTATTAACACAAGATCTATTAAACGACCCTGTTGAAATACAAGTTCAAAGCAAAGACGAAAGCACATTAGTACAGCGTGTGTTTACCGTAAACAAAGGTGAAAAAACCACAGTTTTAGCGCATTTAATTAAAACACATAAATGGCGCCAAGCACTGATTTTTGTAAATGCTAAAAAAGACTGTGAGCACTTAGCCAGTAAACTTGAAAAACGCGGTGTTAACGCACAAGTATTCCATGGCGATAAAGGCCAAAGTGAACGTACTCGCGTAATAGAAAAATTTAAAGCGGGCGAAATCGAAGTACTTATCGCAACCGATATTGCTGCACGTGGTTTGGATATTGAAAAGCTGCCAGTGGTAATAAACTTTAATCTACCACGCAGTCCTGCTGATTATATGCACCGTATTGGTCGAAGCGGCCGTGCTGGTGAAGTAGGCTTAGCACTTTCATTGGTTGACTATGAAGACTTGCATCACTTTAAAGTAATCGAGAAGAAAAACAAACTACGTCTTGAACGTGAAGAAGTAACCGGTTTTGCTGTAAACCAAGCTAATCTTGATGCTGCCGAGGCGCTTAAAAATGAAAAGCCAATGGCAAAACCAGAAGGCACAGGCAAGAAAAAGAAAAAGAATAAAGCCGATGATGTAGATGATGTATGGAGTGGTTGGAGGGGGCGTTCTAAATAGGAAATATAATTTATTATTTTGTCTAAACTTACAATTGGCGATAAAATCAGTTGTTGACGTATTGGTCAATTTTGACTAAGATCATTATTAACAACTAACCCTACTTCCACGCGTAGCATTGAGTCTCCTGGATATAGGGAGAAAAAGCCGACCTTAGTGTCGGTTTTTTTGTAGCTAAAATTTAAGGATCGACTTTGAAGACTCGAATATATATTGATGGATATAATTTATATTATGGATGTCTTAAGCGAACGCCTTATAAATGGTTAGATATATTTAAATTATTTGATAACTATATCCTTCCCAGTTCTGCAAGTGAAGTCCACACTAGCAATAATTTAAGCGTTAAGTTTTTTACTGCGAATATTGTAGAAAAGGCAGCTACGTCAAAAGATTCTTTAGCTGAACAGCAGGCTTACCACAGGGCTTTAACTTTCAATAGTTCAAATGGTCAGCTAGAAATAATCAAAGGTTACTACTCTGTAAATCCAACACGTGCATTTAAAATTGATGAAAAAGAACCTAAAAAACACCCAAATGAATGTGAGTATGTGGATATTTGGAAGCTTGAAGAAAAGCAAACTGATGTAAATATTGCGGTTGAGGTTGTAGTGGTCAATAAAATTTGGCCACAGTTTTAGAATCTTGATATCTAACCTCAGATTCATTTGGCGCTAAACCGGC
>NZ_JADYXO010000042.1:0-9571 GCF_015864295.1 Pseudoalteromonas sp. NZS127_1
TTGCTATGTGAAAGTAGGACATTACCAGGCTTCAAATTGTAGAAAGCCCGAATCTAACGATTCGGGCTTTTTTACGTTTGCAGAAAAGTGAAATATGAGTAACTAACATTACGCACTCGATTTCTCTCCAATTTATCTAAATGTACAAGTCGAGTAGAATAGCTCCTTACTTCAGTACTAAAGTTTATAACCAAATCTAAAGACTATTTAAAATAGTCCGTAAGCTTGAGTTTCTTCACTTTCAGATTCTTCTAGTTGTGTTGGTTTAAATATTACGCTTGGATCAATTAATACACTGTGCTTTTGTGTAAGCTTGATTAATCCTCGCATCATATTTTTAGTTTGTGGGTCTAGATCAAAACCAACCTCAGTGAGCTTATCTAGTGGTTTAATGTCTTCTTTTTTATAGTCGATATTATCTTCGACTTTATCTACCAATAACCCTACGTGTGGGTTTAAGCCGTCTTTAGTGGTAAAAACAATAATAGGTTTATAGTCTAAGGTTATTTGCTCTTTAGCTGATTCGAATAAACGCTCTAGCTGAATTAGGTTACTACGCTTAATTTTTTCGAGCAGAGCTGATACTTGTTTATAATCGCTTTGATTATGAGCTGATATAGCTTCTTTTACCGTTTCTAGCAATGATTGGAAAGGTTCGTTAAGTCGAGACATTGTTAGTTTTAAGTCTTCATTATCGGTGTTGAACTCTTTGTAAAACAGAACAAAATCTTGTAGTTCTGCATCATTGCTTGAAATAGAAGCCGAGCTATTTAGCAAGTTACTTTGAAGGGTATTGAACCAGTTTAATAGTTTTTCTTGCCATGTTCTTAGTTGTTTTAGTACATGCGCATTACTTTGTTCGGTTGAGATATTATTTAAAATAATACCTAAATCAAACACAGGCGTTGGTATATCCATATAATCTTTAACACCAATAAAGCTTTTATTATTGTTGGGTAAAGTTGTTAGATTATTGTCAAAGCGCTCTGTTAATAAAATATCGAGTATTTTAAGTGAAATTGTTTTGCAGCCCACTTTAAAGTTTATTAATTCCATGCTTTTATCTTAATTTACCTGTTAATGCTTTAAGGATAGAACAAATTAAATAAATAGCTTAAAGATGGATAAGATTTAATAGAGATAGGTAACTAGGAGTTATTAGATGGCACTAGTGAGGTTTTTTATGGCACGTTTAAATTGATTCTCAAGCTGCTTTTTTCCTAATAAACCTAAGTGTTGAATCACTTTTTCATTACATTCATTTTGCAGCACTAACTTTATTAAAAGTTGTTTATCAGACTCTGTTAATTGAGACATACAAGAAGGAGACTGATTCACTACCTGCCAGAGAGTCGCAGAGATATTAAATTGAGTGAAGTTACTGTTTACGAGTAAGGCTAATCGTTCGCGAGTCTCGGGGCTTACTAACTCATCGCTAAATCCTTCAATTAAAATACTTACAAGTTGCCAATCTAGTGTTTTAAAATGTGTTAAAAGAGCATAAAAAAAGTCGTTTTTAAACTGCTTTTTCAAAGGTTGGATAATTGCACTTTTATTGCTTAAGCATTTAACCACAAGCGCTGAATGTTCAGCTGTGCTTTTATCGCGTTGATAACCCAGTTTTACGGTATCAAACCCTTGTTTTTGCCAAAAGTTAAGTAGCTGCGCTGTTGCGCCAAAGCTTGCACCAAACCAACTACATTGGCTTTTTACTTGCGACTCGCAATAGCTAAGTAGCTTTTTACCAAAACCCATATTGTGAGAACTCGGATCAATCGCTATTCGTACAACGCGAGCGCTCAACTGTGTTAAGTAGTCATTATTAAAACTAAGTTGTGAGAGGGTTTGAGCCATTAAATGACCCTGTGGGCGGCGCTCTCCGCTTATAACCTGTAGAGCAAGTTCTTCACTTAAACCACCTTCTATTGCGATTAAACATACACCAACTAATCGATTGTTAATTTTGCTGATGAATATTCGTTGCGATGGTGCGTCTAGTAGTTGGCGTAAATCGTTTACACTACTTTGATAGTGAGCCAATGCAAGCAGGGCAATAACTTGTTGCAGTAAAGGCTCATTGTTTACAAGGGATTGCTGAGTTATTTCGCTGTGAACTGGCTGCTCTAATTGCTCACTACTTAACTCTTTATATTGTGCATCGAGTGCAAGCAAGGTGCGAATGTGCTTCTCGAGGGGATCGTGTTTAGCAAAACGCAGTGGCTCATCAAGCGTTACAACTTTAGAGGCTTTATAGTGCGCTTTTATATAGTTACTAAAGCGAATGGTATAACCCCTACCATTGCCCTCATACCCAACCAGTGTACTTGCAAAGACTATACGAGGGTAATGAGCTAGCATTTTTAGCAATAACGGTACAGGGATCGCGGCAGCTTCATCAATGAGTAATAAATCGCACTCAGGTAATGCATTTAATAACGCGTCAGGTGCAACGTAGTGCAAGTTGGCGAGCTGTTTATGTTGAGCGTTGTATTGCAGGTCTAACTCGTTGGCTAAATGTTTAAAGCTACTATGGGTCGCTTTAAACTGAGTGCTGCAAATAATTACTTTTTTATCAGTCAATTTTGCGGCAGCTAAGCCAAGTGCTGCCGATTTGCCTCTACCTCTATCAGCATTAATGAGTAAAGGCCTGTTGGCACGACCATTAGCTATTTTTACTATTTGTTCAACGCAGTTTTGCTGTGGTACATAATCAATTTTATTATGCGTAACAGAGCTGACGAGATTACTAATACAGCCATTTTTTTCACTAAAATGAAAAGCGGGTAATTGCTTAATAATAGCCGCGAAACGTTGATTAAATAAACTGTATTCAATACTCTGACCGTGTGATTGCACTGTACTTAATGAGGGGTCTTGCCAAGAGGCTAAATCATTTAATTCGGGCAGTAATAAAAACAGTATACCGCCTGCTTTAACGGTGCCGGTAAGTGCTGCAAGTTTATCAGGGTGTAAACCACTAAAACCATCGTAAACAGCATGAGCAAATTCTTGCCCTAAAATTTGGTGAGTGCGAGTAGGCCAGTACGAATTTTTAATCGCGCACTGCTTTGATACAACAAGTGTATTGTTTTCATCTATTAATGAGTTAAGTAATTCATAACACCAAGCAGGGCTGCCCGTAATCAGCACTAGCTGACGATGATACGCGCCAGCTAGTTGTTGTTCTAACTCATTTAGGTGAGCTTTATACAGCTTGTAATCGTGCATAGGCCGTTACTAACCATTTACTGCCAAGGTCGTCAAAGTTAACTTGTACGCGAGATTGCGCGCCACTGCCTTCGTAATTAAGTACGGTACCAACACCAAACTTAGCATGCAAAACTCGTTGCCCTAAGTTAAAGCCACTGTCTTCAAATGCGGCATGGCTAACTGATGCGCTAAAACGCCCGGCGGCAGGCGGGCGAGAAACCTGTGTTTTAATACGAATTTCTTCAACGCAGTCCTCAGGTATTTCGCGTAAAAAGCGTGATGGGCTATGGTATTTTTCTTGCCCGTATAAGCGGCGACTCTCAGCATGGCTAATGTATAACTTATCCATTGCTCGTGTCATGCCTACATAACAAAGGCGGCGCTCTTCTTCTAAGCGGCCAGACTCTTCGTTACTTTGCTGAGAAGGGAACATGCCTTCTTCTACGCCGACCATAAAGACTAGCGGAAACTCTAAGCCTTTAGCTGAGTGAAGCGTCATCATTTGTACGGCGTCTTCGTGTTCTTCTGCTTGTCCTTCACCCGACTCAAGTGACGTATGGGCTAAAAAGCCTTGTAAAGGTGAGCTGTATTCTTCGTCTTCAGGAAGTTCATACTGATCACAAGCGCTAATTAGCTCTTCTAAGTTTTCTACGCGAGCACGGCCTTTTTCACCTTTTTCAGCTTGGTACATTGCCATCAAGCCTGAGGTTTGAATTGTGTATTTGGCTTGCTCATGCAAAGTAAGATCGCTAATTTTATCTTCTATTTGTTCAACGAGTTCTACAAACTTACTCACTGCGCCAGAAGCACGACCAGATAAATGCTGTTGTTCTACAATTGCTTTTGCGGCATACCAAAGCGGTAATGATTCTGCTCGTGCACAGTCGCGTATATGGCTCAATGTTTTGTCGCCAATACCGCGTGCTGGCGTATTAATTACACGCTCAAATGCGGCATCGTCTTGACGATTACCCACTAGGCGTAAATACGAAAGCGCATCTTTAATTTCTTGTCGTTCGAAGAATCGCATACCACCATAAATACGGTATTTTAAGCCTTCTTGCAGCATGGCTTCCTCAAGTACTCGAGATTGCGCGTTACTACGGTATAAAATTGCTGCATCTTGCAGCGCATTACCTGCATTTAACCAGCTTCGTAATTTGCTACTTACAAAGCGTGCTTCGTCTAACTCATTAAATGCTGCATAAATAGAGATTGGCTCGCCATCGTTACCGTCGGTCCACAAGCTTTTACCCATACGTTCTGAGTTATTTTGAATTAATGCGTTAGACGCTTTCAAAATAGTTGCGGTTGAACGGTAGTTTTGTTCAAGACAAATGGTTTCAGCGCTAAAGTCAGTTAAAAAGCGTTTAATGTTTTCGATTTTAGCACCGCGCCAACCGTAAATACTTTGGTCATCGTCGCCTACAATCATAATGCTATTTGTATCGCCAGCAAGTAACTTTAACCAAGCATATTGAATGGTATTTGTATCTTGAAACTCATCTACAAGCATATGCGCAAAGCGTTGCTGATAATGGCGAAGTAACGTAGGGTTATTTTTTAATACTTCGTAACTACGTAGTAATATTTCAGCAAAGTCTACTAAGCCTGCGCGATCGCAGGCCTCTTGATAGGCGGCGTAAACACGCAGCATCATTTGCTCGTTAATATCGTATGCTTGAATATCTTTAGGGCGAAGTGCTTCATCTTTTTTGGCGCTTATGTACCAGCCAAATTGTTTAGCAGGCCATTTTTTATCATCAATATTCATCGATTTTAATAAGCGCTTGATCATCCGAAGCTGATCGTCAGAGTCTAAAATTTGAAAGGCTTCTGGTAAGTTAGCTTCACGGTGATGAGCACGTAAAATACGATGCGATAAACCATGGAACGTACCAATCCACATACCACCTACAGGGGCTTTTAGTGTTTCTTCAACGCGGCTACGCATTTCTTTAGCTGCTTTATTAGTAAAGGTAACTGCAAAAATACTGTAAGCAGAGGCTTGCTCAACTTGCATAAGCCACGCAATACGATGAACTAACACTCGTGTTTTACCAGACCCAGCACCTGCTAATACCAGCATGTTTTGTAGTGGGGCTGCAACGGCATCGCGTTGTTTGTCATTTAAGCCATCGAGTAATTGTGAAACGTCCATCGTTACGCCTTTTTAATCAATATTGTGGGCAGTATAACAGGTGTTTTTGTTAGGCTAAATAAAATACTGTTTTTATAAACAGCTATTTATAAAATAGTGTTCAAAACGAGTAACTTGCTAATTAATTAAGCGAATAAAAAAGTGTAAACGGATAACAATAATTGCTAATTTGACCTAATTTTAGCAAAATCTACCAACTCTCTAAATCTAGACTAATTTAACTATTTGATTTGTAAGCTTTAATAAATTGGCATAGAGTGTGTAGGTAAATAATTATAAAATCAAATAAATACAGAGGTTAGTATGGCAGATCAAGGTTCTGGCGGTAACGTAATTGCAGCATTATGTAATATATTTTTTCCTGGTTTAGGGCAGTTAGTGCAAGGGCGTATTTTAGCGGCTATATTTTTTGCACTCGCTATTATAATAAGTTACGCACTAATTTATGTGCTTGTAGGCTTTGTACTTGTGCCTATTATTTACTTATGGTCGATCATTGACGCAGCGCGTTATAGATCGCGAAGTTAACGGTTTTAAAGTTGAGTAAAATAGCGCCCATGTGGCGCTATTTTACTTTATATGTCCTGTGGTTTACGGGCGTTTACGTATATAATTACGCAATTAAAGATTTACAGGCAAACCCTATGGAATATCAATTTATTCGCGACCCTATTAGTGGGCTACGTATTAAAATAAGCAGTGAACACGCTATTATTGGTCGCTGGCTAAACGAAGAAATAGGCAAAGACAAAGTAGCCATGGTGCAAGCGCTTATTGCATCGGTAAGTTCAAGCTATGAGCCGCTAACGCTAAAAGGCCAAGAAATAGATTTAATATTAACGAAAGACGAAGCATTATTTGAAGCCCATGCACTTCATCAAGACAGCGAAGACCTAATAGCGTATCAAGATGACGATTTAGCGCTTGAAGAAAATGGTTTAAGTAGTGGTTGTGGCTTTGAAGATTTCATTGATTTAATTGATTCATGGCATGAGTTTACGACGTCACGATAAACATAACTAGCACACTAATAAAAATATACAGCAATGCACAATCAGCATTTTATCTGTATTATTACACCAACGAAAATTACGCCAACCAAAACGACAGGAATTGATATGTCTGCCAATTTAAACAAGCTAGTAGTGATGCTAGAAATGCAAAACGCCATGAATACTAAAGTACATGAGCAATGGTTTACTCAAGGGTTTGAATGGTACCGCGCTATTTGGGTTGAGTGTGCTGAAATGCTAGATCATCATGGTTGGAAATGGTGGAAAAAACAAACACCAGATACTGAACAAGTTATTTTAGAGTTGGTTGATATTTTTCATTTTGGTCTATCGCTTAGAATTGACGGCGAAACTAGCTACGAAGACTTAGCAAAGCAACTTGAAACTGAGCTTAGTAATGCTCAACAAGCTGATGACTTTAAACAAACACTAGAGATATTAGCGGCGTCGGCTGTTGCTGATAAAACGTTTAATGCAGGTGCTTTTGCCGGCTGTATGGCGCAAATAGGTATGGATATTGATGATTTATATCGCGGCTACGTAGGTAAAAATACGTTAAACTTTTTCCGCCAAGATCACGGTTACAAAGATGGTAGCTATATTAAAGAATGGAATGGGCAAGAAGATAACGAGCATTTAGTTGAAGTAGTTAAAAGCCTTGATACAGAACATGCAGATTTTGCAAAGTTAGTATATCAAGGGCTAGAAGCGCGTTACCCAAAAATTTAAGTCACGTAAGTTGAGTTAGATAATCTTACGATAGTCGGTAACACTTAGGTAATCGGCTATTTCGTTATGTGGTTGTTGGCTATCTGGGTTAGCAACTGCAAGTAAGTGCTCAATGCCGTATTCTCGTGCGGCATTCAAAACCGGCACACTGTCATCTACAAACAAAGTGCGCTGCTTATTAAACCCTAAGTCTTTTTGTACTTGGTGCCACAAACTTTGTTGCTCTTTACTTACTCCATATTCATGAGTAGACACTACGCCATCTAGGTAGTTATCAATCGCTGTATGCTCAAATTTAAGCATGACACTCTCAGGGTGGGCGTTGGTAAGTAAAATTAACTCTTTGCCTGCTTTTTTAAGCTCAGTTAAAAAATGAGGTACGTCTTCGCGCATTTTAATTAAATGCTGAGACTCTCGTTTAAGCTCCATTATAGGCAAGCTTAATTGCTGCTCCCAATAATCTAAACAATACCACTGTATTTGACCGCTCACAGCTTGATAGCGTTTTAAAATATCTGCTTTAGCTGCATCTAGGCTAATGCCCCTTGCTAATGCGTGTTGCGCAGGAATAACGTTAAGCCAAAAATGACTGTCGTAATGTAAATCGAGTAATGTTCCATCCATGTCGAGCAAAACGGTATCGATTTTTGACCAATTTAACATAGGAATTTCAACTTATAAGGTTTATTATTGAACTAACTGCCATGATAGCAAATTAACGCCAATGACACAGAAAAAGCACCCAACACCACCACAAATCCTCAGTAACAATGTTGTCGCTAAAAGCCGCCTGTTTACTGTGGAGTCTTTAGAGCTAAAGTTTTCTAATAACGAAGAGCGTCAGTATGAGCGAATTCGCGGCGGTGGCCGGGGAGCAGTGATGATTGTTCCGTTAAGTGCAGACAACGAATTACTACTTGTACGTGAATACTGTGCGGGCACAAACGATTACCAGTTAGGTTTTCCTAAAGGCTTAATCGATCCGGGCGAAACGCCAGAGCAAGCTGCTAACAGAGAGCTTAAAGAAGAAATTGGCTTTGGTGCTGAGTATTTTAAACCATTAAGAACAGTAACAATGGCGCCGAGTTACTTTAATGCCACTATGCATATTTTATTTGCTAAGCAATTATACCCACAAACCCTTATTGGCGACGAACCAGAGCCGCTTGTTGTTGTTAAGTGGCCATTAACTCAGTGGCAGTCATTATTAGACCAAGAAGATTTTACCGAAGCACGCAGTGTTGCAGCTTTGCTATTATTAGATAAGTATTTAGCGTCTGGAGCTGCCGATGAATAAATTAATCGAACCGTGTATTGAATTAGCTGAGCGTGCTGGCGATGCAATTATGGCCATTTATAAAAAAGGCGATATTGGCCAACAAGAGAAATCAGATAATACGCCTGTTACCAAAGCTGACTTAGCAGCAAATGACGTACTGGTTGCTGGATTAAAAGTCTTAGCGCCCGATATCCCAATTATGTCGGAAGAAACACCTATACCTGCACTTGCCGACAGACAGGACTGGCAGCGTTATTGGTTACTCGATCCGATGGATGGTACAGGCGAATTTATTTTAGAAAGTGGCGACTTTGCAGTAAACATTGCATTGATTGAAAATAATCATCCTGTGCTTGGCGTTATTCATTGGCCTGCAAAAGGTGTGACTTATTTTGCTACAGCTAAAAATGGTGCCTTTAAACGTGAAAACTCAATTGATAAGCAAATATCTGTAGCGCCGCCAGAGAACTTGACGCTTGCAGTGAGCCGCCGCCAAAAAATAGAAGCGGTGAGTCAGTATTTAAATAGTCAGTTTACAACTATTGCTATTGGCTCGTGCTCATTAAAAGCTTGTACTGTTGCAGAAGGTAAAGCAGATTGTTTTTTAAGAATTGGTCCAACGGGAGAGTGGGATACAGGTGCTTCACAAGTTATTGTTGAAGAAGCCGGTGGTTGTATTACCGATGCAGAATTTAACCCGCTAACGTACAACCAACGCGAGAGTACTGAGAACCCTGACTTTATAGTGATGGGGCATCCAGACTGGGAATGGCAAAAAATGATTAATCCGCATCAAAGGTTGAGCGCAGAATAGCAATTTGATTGCTTTTTGTTCGGTTGAACAACTTTAATTAGTTTAGGCCTTGCATTAAATGTTTATTCCTATATAGTAGCGCTCTCTTCAAGGCAGGCTCGTAAATATTACGAAAATGTTTTAAAGAAATTACAGGCGCGGGATGGAGCAGTCTGGTAGCTCGTCGGGCTCATAACCCGAAGGTCGTCGGTTCAAATCCGGCTCCCGCAACCAATTTTTTATAAGATTTGGTTACTGTAAACTCTAGCTTAAGAGATAAAATAAAGTAGTCGATAGACTTAAAATACACAGGCGCGGGATGGAGCAGTCTGGTAGCTCGTCGGGCTCATAACCCGAAGGTCGTCGGTTCAAATCCGGCTCCCGCA
>NZ_JADYXO010000043.1:0-7732 GCF_015864295.1 Pseudoalteromonas sp. NZS127_1
TTAAATCCAGAGAAAAAAGAAGCAATGCGGGCGGCATAAAATTTAATTTGATGCGACAACTAACTTGAAAAACTCCGATCGTGCAAACAGCAAACCCGTAGGCGCGAATTTATTTCGCGCTTATGTAATTTAGCTTTAATACTTTAAAAGTAAAAGCGAGGTATAAAATCTCACCTATATTGTGCAAACACCAAACCCGTAGGCGCGAATTTACTTCGCGCTTATGTAATTTAGCTTTAATACTTTAAAAGTAAAAGCGAGGTATAAGACCTCACCTACATCGTGAAAACACTAAACCCGTAGGTGCGAATTTATTTCGCGCTTATGTAACATGGCTTAAATGCTCTAAAAGTGAACGCGAGGTATAAAACCTCACCTACATCTTGCAAACACCAAACCCGTAGGTGCGAATTTATTTCGCGCTCATGTAACATGGCTTTAATGCTCTAAAAGTGAAAGCGAGGTATAAAACCTCACCTACATCGTGCAAATATCAAACCCGTAGGTGCGAATTTATTTCGCGCTTATGTAACGTGGCTTGTATGCTTTAAAAGTAAAAGCGAGGTATAAAACCTCGCTTACTATATTCAAAAGCCCTATTTGATCGGTGCTATTTAAGCCGCGATTAAATAGGACTCTTGTCCTGAATGCTTGTTGTTGCGTTTAAACGAACCTTTGCCTTTTTTAGCTTTAACCACTTGTGGTTTAAATAATTTAGAGGTGACCATCGCCGCTAGTGCATTGTGGTTTATAACGCCTCGTCCTGTGTCTACCGCGCTGTTGCTTGCGGTTTTTGCTTTAGATTTTTTAGTCATATATTTCCTATCAACTAATGGTTATTTTAAGTTAAATAATAAAAAGGCTTTTATATTAGCCTATTTAAGAGATGGCGATTGTAGGCTTAATTTTCAACCGCGCAAGTATTTTTAATGCCCAACAGATACTTTTTTAATAATAAAAAAGTATAAAAAAAGCGCAGTTAATAACTGCGCTTAATATTACTTTAGTTTGCTTTATAAATTAAAAACTAAAGCTTACTTTTGCATAGTACGTTCTGCCGTCAAAGCCGTATGGCAATGCGCGTACTGGGTATTTAAATGCGCCGTTGGTGATAAAGTTAAGTACTTCGTCGTCGCCTAGCTCGTCTGGCGTTTCGTCAAATACGTTATCGGCACCCACCGAAAGCGCAAACATGTCGTTAATTTGGTAGCTCACGTTTAAGTCAACTAACACAGCAGATTCAACCGTACTTGTTGGTTTAAATGAACCCGTAGGCGAAAGCTCACCTGGTAATGAAATATGGTCATTACCAAAGTATTTTACATCTGTTTCGCCAAAGTAGTTAAAGCGAATGGTTGATGTGTAGGCATCGCGTTCGTAGTCAAACGTAAGCGTTGCACGTTCACTAGGTTGTCCGTCGGTAAAAAAGCTACGTTGTAAATCATCAAAAGCAACCGCTTCAGGAATACCGTCTTCAGCATTTACGCCGTCAATTTTAGTATCATTTAGGTTACCTGCAAAGGTTACTCCTAAATTACCGCCTTCAACTTCAGTACGGTACGATGCAATAATATCAACACCTTGCGTAGTAGAATCAACCGAGTTTGAGAAGTAGTTAGCTTGCACAGCTCCAGTTGCTTGTAGCGCTGCAACTGCTTCTGAGCTAAACGATACGTCGTCAGCGGTAAGTAAGCTGCCAAGCGTAATACGGTCTTCAATTTCTACACGGTAAAAATCAACCGTTAACGAAAGCTCGCTTGTTACATCGTAAACAAAACCTGCACTGTAGTTTGTTGAAGTTTCAAGCTCTAAGCTATCTACGCCTAACGCACTTGGGAAAGCGGTCCCTGTGTTTGCAGTGAACGACTGCGTTAATGTGCCGTCTGAGCCTAAGTTAGTTGTAAAGGCTGTATAACCACTTTGTTGAAGTGATGGTGCTCTAAAACCAGTAGATACCGCACCACGTACAGCGAAGTCATCTGAAAATTCATAACGTGTTGCTAATTTACCAATTAAATCATCCCCAGCATCTGAGAAATCTTCATAACGTAGCGCACCACTGACGTTCCATGCATCGGTGATCATAGTTTCTACGTCTACATAAACTGCGTAGCTGTTACGGTCGCTGTCGTTAGCTGCTTCAGGGCGTAGGCCGTTATAAGCCTGAAAACCACACTGTGCAAATTGGTCCGGATCGTTTACTGATGGGTACGAGGTATCCATATTTGCTAGTCCACAGGCGTATGATGCTTCATCGCCAGGCACTATTTCGTAGTTTTCTTTACGGTATTCAGCGCCTACTGTTACATATAAAGGTTCACCACGGCCAATATCTACAATACCGTTTACATCAAGGTTAAGCGTTGTTTGATCAAATCTAAAACCACCTGAGTAACCGCCACTAGGGCCTGAATTTGCTGCAATATCGGCATCGCTTGCACTTGGGTTATTAAATAAATACTCAGCCGCGTAAGAAGCGTTTAATGTATTGCGTGATGTAAAGTCGTATTGGTTTTCACCATAAACGGCCGAAACATCGTAATTCCAATCTGTGTTTATATCGCCTTTAAAACCAAGCGCGACTGAAATATCTTGTGCTTCGTTATATATGCGCGGTAAAAAACCATCGCTATATACTTGAGTTACGTTTTTAGACGCTTCGTTAAAGTTACGGTAAAAACCATTACCCAGCGCCGTGCGCTCTGAGTAGCCACCAAACGAGTAAAGCTCGCCGTCGCCCATTGGTAATGCCATGTTGTAAAATAACGACGTAAATTCACTTTCTGAGTTACCTTGGCCCCAGCGTACGTCTTCACTTAACGTACCTGGTTCAACATTAAGCGACCCCCCCGTATCACGCTCGGCGCGGTTAGTGCCATCGGCATCACGGTACTCAAGCGATAGGTTAATAAAGCCGCCTTCGTTACCTAATTCAAAACCACGGTTTAAACCTGCTGAAATAGTGTCGCCGTCACCTTCACTTGTGCCGCCGTATTGTACAAAACCCGTTGTAATACCGGTTGAGTTATTAAGAGATAAGTTAATTACGCCTGCAATAGCATCAGAGCCGTATTGCGCCGCTGCGCCATCGCGTAATACTTCAACGCCTTTAAGGGCCGTTAGCGGAATGGCATTCATATCGGTACCCGCAGCGCCTGCACCTACGGTACCGTTAAGGCCAAAAATTGATTGGTTATGACGACGTTTACCATTTACTAATACAAGAGTTTGATCTGGCTGTAGGCCACGAAGTGTGGCGGGTCTAAATAAATCAGAACCGTCAGATACTTGTGTACGCGAAAAGTTAAATGAAGGCGCTGTCGCTTGCAGGCTTTGGCCAAGCTCGGTAAAGCCACCTTTGGTTAAGTCATCTGCGTCAATTAAATCAATAGGAGAAGAAGACTCAGTAGAAGTACGGTTAGATACACGCGATCCTAATACAGATATTTGCTCAATGTTTTTAGCAGCTTGCACTGGTGCTTCTTCTGCGTTAACAATGCTTGGTGCGCTAAACGCGAAAGCAACGGCTACAGCAAGTGTGTTTAAACGGTATGTTGGCATAGTGACGACCCTGTTTTTTTGTGTTCTTATAATATGTGTGTGGTTATGGTGCTCATAACCTGTTGCAAACATCCTAGCAACATATGCAAACAAAAAGAAATGAAAAAAACTAAATATTTGGTCTAAGTATGCAAATAAATTTCAAGATAAGAAAAAACCACCTTTAATCGATTAAAATACACGCTACAAGGGCATTAAACTTCAAAAAAAAGATCTATTAACTTTTTATTTACATTGTGATTTTGTTCGTTAGTTTACGCTTTTAAAGGTAATAGGCAGCGGATGGTCGTACCTGTCCCTAATGTGCTGTTAACTTCTATTTTTCCGCCATGATCGCTCACCATAGCGTATACAAGTGTCATACCCATACCGGTACCTTCTCCAACTTCTTTTGTCGTGTAAAAAGGGTCAAACATATGCGCTATTGTGTCTTCACTCATTCCACAGCCATTATCTTTTACCTCAATACAGATATTTGTGTTTAGTTCAAAAATATTGACCTCAATAATGCAGCCTTTTTCTAAATCAAGCTCGCATGCTTGCCAAGCATTCATTAATAGATTTACAAAAATTTGATTAATTGATGATAAATTGCACCAAATAAGTGGTAGTGGTTCAAACCGCGTTTTTATCTCGCATAGTTTAAGTTTGCTACTTAATAATCTTAAAGCATTATTAGCACCCGTTGTTACATCGGTTAGTTGTTTATCTTGCGAGGAGGAGGGGTGGGCAAAATTTAATAAGTCATGCACAATTTGTTTTATTCGTTTGAGTCCTTCAACGCTGTCGTTAACTTGTCCCTGCAAGTTGTTATAAAGCCACGCATACGGATACTGTAAATTGAGTATGTCTATTTCGTGTTTAAAACGGCTCTCTTTAATTTCATTGTTTAAGTATTGCTCGTTAAGTTTTAGCAGCGTGATGAGCAAAGGGGTAGAATTTTGTAAGCTTTCTATATTACTCATTGCATAGGCAAGCGGGGTATTTATTTCATGGGCTACGCCTGCACAAAGCGTTCCTAAGGTTGCCATTTTTTCGGTTTGCACAAACAGCATTTGCTGGTGTTCTAAATCGGCTACTTTTTTTTGTAATTCATTATTTATGGCAACTAAAACGGTGCTTTTATCTTTGAGTAATTGTTCTGCGGCCAAGCGCAGCTTTTGTTCGTTTAAAAAAGCACGTTCAAAATTACCATCTGATCCATTCATTCCTTTCATCCATATAGATAACTTTATACTTAACGTTTAGTCGTCTACATGCAAATTTGCAAATTTGCAACTTTAGTGTGAGCATTTATCTACTTATAGATAATAACCACATTAGGTGACTCCTACTCTATATAAAAGGTAAGCATAAACAGGTCACGGATGTTTTTTTAAGCTATTATTTAGCCAGAAGTAATTTAAAGGCGGCGCAATGACTCAAGCAACACCAAACACACCAATGAATCAGGTTGATGTACTTTGTATTGATGATGACGAAATAGTACTACGTACGTTAACACGACTACTTGAAGTAAATGGCTTAACGGTTATTGTTTGCGATAATCCGCAAAACGCATTAACACTTTTTAAAAATCATGAATTTGGTTTAATTATTAGCGACATGCGGATGCCAGTAATGAATGGTGCCGAGTTTTTAGAAAAAGCGCGTGCGCTGGCACCCGACACTCAACGCATTTTATTAACCGGTTACGCCGATATACAAACAACCCTAGCGGCTGTTAACCAAGGGCAAATAAATGGTTATATTCAAAAACCATGGCAAAACGACTTATTACTTCGAAGCATTAAAGATAGCCTAGAAAAATTTGCGCTAAAAAAGCAAAACAAAAAATTAGAAACACAAGTTAAGGCGCAAAACCAAGAACTACTTGAGCTAAACAACACGTTAGAGCAACGAGTAGAAAAACGTACCTTACAAATCAAACAAGTTTTAAAAAAGCTAGAAGACGCCAACGAGCGGGAAAAACAAGAGCACAAATCAACCGTTGAGCTGCTATATAATTTTGTTAATGCAAATCCTTACCTTGATGGCAACAAAGCACAAAATATTGCAAATACCTGTACACAAATAGCGCTTTACTTAAACCTGTCGCAAAAAAGCATCGATCTTGCCCCAATGGCGGGTTATTTAGCACAAATAGGTTTGCTTGCTATGGACCCTGAACTTTATAAAAAACCGCTAAATCGGTTAAATGAGCAACAGCGTAAGACCTTTTATACTCATCCAAGTACTGCACAATTAATGCTAATGCCAGCAATACATTTACACGATCTGTCGGATGCTATTTATTATCAGTTTGAACGTTTTAACGGAAATGGAATGCCCAAAGGCCTTGCCGGAAACGACATACCGATAGGGGCTATGGTATTAGGGTTAGCGCGCGACTACTGGGACGCGTTTGAGCAGAGCAATGCAAGCGATGAAAAGCAGCGCCATGAGGATGCACTCGAAAGTGTAAAACTTTATAGTGGTTCGTTTTATCATCCTAAAATTGTACGTGCGCTTGAAGCAAGCCATGCAAAACTACATGAACAAAAAAGTTCAGCAGGATCAGTACTAATTTGTAATGCCCATGAGCTTAAAGATCAAATGATACTCGGCCATGCTCTGCACAGCCATTCGGGTATAATGTTGCTGCCTAAAGGTCATGTATTTAGCCGCAAATCAATAGAAAAACTGCAGCAACTAGAATCTAAAAAACCAGCCCCATTTAGAATTATGGTTAAAACTGCTAAATGATTGATCTAAACGGCAGTTTTTTTCGTTACAATGTGCATAAAATACATTATTGAATTTGCTTGAAGGAGCACTCTGTGTCGCGATTTTCTGCGGTTACTGACAATCCCCATGATGGGCGTTTTAACCAAAAAACGGGAATACTGCTTACTAACCTAGGTAGCCCTGATGCACCAACAGCTGCTGCGCTTCGTATATACTTACGTGAGTTTTTATCAGATCCACGCATTGTAGAAATACCACGCCTAGTATGGATGATAATTTTACATGGCATTATTTTACGCGTACGTCCAAAACGTTCGGCTAAATTATACGAGAGTATATGGACCGAAAACGGCTCACCACTTACCCACATTACTCGCCAGCAAAGTATAAAGTTAAATACTTTATTAAAAGAGCAAGGCTATACCAATACCGAAGTGGTAATGGCAATGCGCTATGGTAATCCCTCAATAGAGGCTGGCCTTGAAGAGCTTCGTGATAAAGGCTTAACGCGTATTATTATATTGCCAATGTACCCGCAATATTCTAGCCCAACCACGGGTTCAACGTTCGATGCTGTATCGAGCGTACTGCGTAAATGGCGCTGGGTGCCAGAGCTGCACTTTATTAATGGCTATCATAAAAACACCCGTTATATTGAGTCACTTACTAATAGTATTAGTGAGGATTTAGAAGCGAATGGTATGCCACAAAAAATTGTTTTTTCGTATCACGGTATGCCTAAACTATTTTTAGAGCGAGGCGATCCGTACCATTGCCTATGTTTACAAACCACGCGTTTAGTTGTCGAAAAACTGGGCCTTGATAAAGGCAAAGTAATTAGTACTTTTCAAAGTCGATTTGGTAAAGCCGAGTGGTTAAAGCCTTACACCGATGCAACCCTTGAAGCCCTGCCTGATGAGGGTATTACTGATGTAGCTATTATAAGCCCTGCTTTTAGCGCCGATTGCCTAGAAACACTTGAAGAGCTAGAAGGCGAAAATCGTGAAATATTCGAAAACGCAGGCGGCAAAAAGTACCGTTACATAGCGGCACTAAACGACAGAGACGACCATATAGAAGCTGTGTTTGATGTTATAAAACCTATGTTGTAACCCAAGCTTACTAAAGTATATAGCTAAATATATTTCGCATTAAGCGGTGTTAAAATTAACACCGCTTTTTTTTGTTTTTAGGGCTTTTAAAATATTTAGTTAATTAATTCACAAAGAGCTTAAGAGACGCTGCGCTTTTTAAAGTAGTGATAAAACATAAATATACTGGTTTTTGTTTTTAGCTTTTCTCTTTTACTCCTCTTTTACTTCTCATTGTGCAAATAAAAGCTTTTAAATGGCTAATTAATTTACAAACCCCCTGTGTCAGGATAGTTGTCGCCTCTAACTTTTAATAGAGGCAGATAAAATGAGACGTCGATTTACACAAGAAT
>NZ_JADYXO010000044.1:0-7693 GCF_015864295.1 Pseudoalteromonas sp. NZS127_1
TTGTTCTATATTCACAAAAAAATCCGTAGTTAGTTTCCTAACTACGGATTTTGCATGATCGTTTGGATCGGTCAACCGGTCATTTTCTTAACTGATCGGCATTAGCCAATTGGCTCCTTTTTTATTTAGCGAGAACGCTTATTCGGCAGTATCTTCACTTGTTTTATCATATTTTCTTTTACTTCGAGTACTTCAATAGGATATCCCGCGATACGCAGACTAATATTTGCATCAGGAATATTCTCCAAGTATTCAACAATTAAACCACTCAAAGTTTTAGGTCCATCGAGCGGGAAATCCCAACCCATTTCTTTATTTAAATCGCGTACGTTAGCGCCGCCATCCACAATACATGAGCCATCAGTTTGTGTTTCTACTTCTTCGCTCGGCGTACGAGTTTGCGTAGTTGTAAAATCGCCAACAACTTCTTCTAAAATATCTTCTAGGGTCACTAGGCCTTGGATGTCGCCATACTCATCTACCACTAAGCCTATGCGTTCTTTAGATTGCTGAAACTTTAATAGCTGAGTATTTAGTGATGTTCCTTCAGGGATAAAGTAAATTTCACGTACAGCCCGTAGCAAAGAGGGTTTATCAAATTGCTCTTTTGTAAGTAGACGAAGCGCATCACGTGAGTGAATAAAACCTACTGCATCATCTATATTATCGCGATACAACAA
This sequence comes from Pseudoalteromonas sp. NZS127_1, assembly GCF_015864295.1. NCBI lineage: Bacteria > Pseudomonadati > Pseudomonadota > Gammaproteobacteria > Alteromonadales > Pseudoalteromonadaceae > Pseudoalteromonas > Pseudoalteromonas sp. NZS127_1. The sequence continues at coordinate 681 of NZ_JADYXO010000044.1, forward strand.
CACACGAGTATGTTGCGCATGGGTAAGCTGGCGACTAATTAGTTTCCAATCGTCATTAATATCAATGGCCACAATTTCGTTTCGTGGGATCATAATATCTTCAACGGTTACTTGTTCTAAATCTAAAATTGAAGTCAGCATACTTTGATGACGAGCAGGAATAAGTGCGCCTGACTCATTGAGTACTGTTTTTAATTCTTCTTTACTCATGCTGTGTTCGTCGATTTGAGCAGCACTAATACCAAATAACCGCAGTATACCGTTTGTCATCCAGTTAATAACCACGACAAAAGGGAACAGAATTTTTAGTAATCCCTTAAGTATTATTGAACTTGGAAAAGCAACTTTTTCAGGGTAGAGGGCAGCAAGGGTTTTAGGTGTTACTTCGGCAAATATAAGCACAACTAGAGTTAACACGCCCGTTGCTATAGCAATACCTAGGTCACCGTAAAGGCGAATACCTATAATGGTTGCAACTTGGGCTGCTGCTATATTAACAAGATTATTACCGATTAAAATTAAACCGATGAGCCTATCTGGACGGCTAAGTAATTTACTGACTCGTTTAGCTGCACGATGATCCTCTTTAGCGAGGTGTCGCAGGCGTATACGATTGATTGACATAATTCCGGTTTCTGAACCAGAAAAATAAGCAGAAAAAAGCACCAAAAAACCTAAAATGATAAATAGGGTACTTGTCGATATGTCGTCCAACGATGGATCCTTTTCTTATAAATCAATGCGTATTAAGCTAGAGTGAGCAAGCAGAGTCAAGTTAAAACTTATTTAGTATCACTTCTTGTATGAAACGGCTGCCAAAATAAGCGAGTGTGAGGACAAATGCAGCGACCATGATTGTAATAACCACCGGTTTACCGCGCCAACCCTTTTTCATATGCCCGATAGCTACAACGGCAAAAATAGCCCACGCAACTAACGATAATATTGTTTTATGAATGAACTCTTTAGCGAACATTCCATCAAGAAATACAAACCCTGAAAGTAATGCAAATGTGAGTAATATAGTGCCTAAATTAAGAAGTTGGTAAAGCTGGCGCTCCACAACCATTAAAGGCGGAAGATGGCTATGTACAATTGCTAAATCTTTACGTTTTAAACGTTTATCAATAAAGTAAAACTGTACACCGTATAAAGTAGCGATAATTAAAATACAGTAGGCTAACAAAGATAAAGAGATGTGCGTTACTAAACCCACCTCAATATTGATACTTTGCAATAAAATATGATGAGGTATAAATAAACTGGCAATGGTTAGTAAGGCACCAAAACCATAAACAACGGGCAACAATAAAGTTGCAGGGAATTTTAGCGAGACAGCCGTCACCGAGACCACAATCACCCAGCACGTCAAAAGAGCGACGTTTACGATACTTAAATCTTGACCGTCGGCTCTAAAAACAGAGTTAACTAACAGCAGCATGTGCGCCACTATAGCAACCGTGCTTAAAATAACAGTTACTTTTTGGCTTGGGCCTTGTTGATGAAACAGGCGTGAAAGCACGTGAGACGTTGCTAACACATAAAATAAACTGGCAATAATAGTTAAACTAATAATCAGCATTGTGCTTGGGCCACTTAATTTGAGACAAAATAAACCTTGTTGTTATATAGCCATTGTATTTTATAGCAAAGCAAATGCATAGACCTTAAAAAAAGAAACTCATCAAGGTGCACTTGAACACTATATTGTAAGACGCCATATACGGTATACTACTTTTAATTGAAACTTAATAAGTCAATCTAGGTTAATTGAAAAATCAAATTAATCGTAAAATTTAAATGGATTGATATAAACGTCTTATCGGAACCGTTACATGTTTGAGAACCTCCAAGAACGATTAGGTAAAACCTTAAAAAATATCAGTGGCCGTGGCCGTCTGACGGAAGACAACATAAAAGACACACTTCGCGAAGTGCGTATGGCATTTTTAGAAGCCGATGTGGCATTGCCTGTTGTTCGCGACTTTGTAAAACAAGTTAAAGAACGCGCAGTTGGGGTTGAAGTTACAAAAAGCTTAAGCCCAGGCCAAGTATTTATAAAAATAGTGCGTGAAGAACTAGAAAAAGCAATGGGCGAGGCTAATGAAGAGCTAAGTCTAAATGCGCAACCGCCAGCCGTTGTAATGGTAGCGGGTCTACAAGGTGCGGGTAAAACCACCAGTGTAGCTAAGCTTGCTAAGTTTTTAAAAGAGCGAAAAAAGAAATCAGTACTTGTAGTAAGTGCCGATGTTTATCGTCCTGCGGCGATTAAACAGCTAGAAACGCTTGCAGCAGAAGTTGATGTTGATTTCTTCCCAAGTGATATTTCGCAAAAGCCAGTTGATATTGCAACCGCTGCAATTTCTCATGCTAAAAAGAAATTTATAGATGTAGTACTTGTTGATACTGCAGGTCGTCTACATGTTGATAGCAACATGATGGATGAAATTAAAGATCTTCATAAAGCAATCAATCCAATTGAAACCTTGTTCGTTGTTGATGCAATGACAGGTCAAGATGCGGCGAATACAGCTAAAGCATTCGACGAAGCATTACCACTTACCGGTGTTATATTAACAAAAACCGATGGTGATGCGCGTGGTGGTGCTGCTTTATCTATTCGTCACATCACTGGCAAGCCTATCAAGTTTATGGGTGTGGGTGAGCGCACTGACGCACTTGAACCTTTCCACCCAGACCGTATAGCGTCGCGTATTTTAGGCATGGGTGACGTACTTTCATTAATCGAAGAAGTCGAGATGAAAGTAGATAAAGAGCAAGCTGCTAGAGTTGCTGAAAAAGTATTTAAAGGCGCAGGTTTTACTCTTGATGATTTTGCTGACCAATTAAAGCAAATGAAAAGCATGGGTGGCATGATGTCAATGCTTGATAAGCTCCCTGGTATGTCTAACTTACCAGATGCTGTTAAAGGTCAAATGGGTGATAAAACATTTATCCAAATGGAAGCTATTATTAGCTCTATGACTAAAAAAGAGCGTGCACGCCCAGAAATCATTAAAGGTTCGCGTAAAAAACGCATAGCAGCTGGCTCTGGTACACAAGTACAAGAGATTAATAAGTTGCTTAAGCAGTTTACGCAAATGCAAAAAATGATGAAAAAAATGAAAGGTAAAGGCGGCATGACTAAAATGATGCGCGGTATGAAAGGCATGTTACCACCTGGAATGATGGGCGGCGGCGGTCCTAAATTTTAAAAAGTACCATTAAGTTACTTTTTAAAATAATAGCGAATCATATTTAAAGGAGCAAATAGCTCCTTTTTTGTTGAATAAATTATGCATGTAATACACCTTTAACTCTTATTTGTCGTTGAGATCACGGTTTAACCTACTAAACTGCCTTTTTGGTTCACTTCTTACTTGCGTTATTGCCAAAAACTCGTACAATTCCCCAGCTCCCCATTCTGGGGAGTAAATCTTATTAATGAAAACAGTCAATCTTTATAGAGGACGGTATGGTAACTATTCGTTTGCAACGTGGTGGCGCTAAAAAACGCCCTTTCTATCAAATTGTGGTTGCGGATAGCCGTTTCTCGCGTGACGGTCGCTTCATCGAGAAAGTAGGCTTTTTTAACCCAATTGCTTCAGGTCAAGAAGAAAAAATTCGTTTAGATTTACCACGTGTTGAACACTGGGTAGGTCAGGGCGCATCTCTTTCAGATCGCGTAGCTAAGTTAGTAAAAGACGCTCGTAAAGCGGCTTAATAGGCGTAAGTGTAACCATGAGTCAAGAGAACACCTCATCAATAATTGTCGTAGGAAAGCTCGGTGCCCCATATGGTATAAAGGGCTGGCTTAAGGTACATTCATTTACTGATGATCCCGTAGGGATCTTCGATTTCAGCCCGTGGTTGATAGGGCAGCAAGGTAAATGGCAGTCCTTAGAAGTGGTCGACTGGCGTCGCCACAACAAAGGCTTTATCGCTAAATTTGCGCAGGTAAACGACCGAGACGAAGCAATGGCTTATACCCATGCAGAAATCTCAATGGATGCAGCGCATTTACCAGAACTCCCGCAAGGTGAGTTCTATTGGCGAGATCTCATTGGCATGTCTGTTGTAACCGATAAAGGTTATAGCTTAGGCATTGTTGATGACCTGATGGAGACAGGATCAAATGACGTACTGGTTGTTAAAGCAAACAGTAAAGACGCATTTGGTCAAGCTGAGCGTTTGATTCCTTTTTTAACTGATTCAGTTATTAAAGAAGTTAAATACGACGCAAGAGAAATTACCGTAGACTGGGATCCTGGTTTTTAATGACGCAAACTAGTTCATTATGGGTAGGGGTGATAAGCCTTTTTCCAGACATGTTTGACGCTATTACAGACCAAGGCGTTACTGGTCGCGCAGTAAAAAATGGCTTAATTGATTTTAACTGCTGGAATCCACGAGACTACGCTTTAGATAAGCATAGAACCGTAGATGACCGTCCTTACGGGGGCGGACCTGGTATGTTAATGATGGTTGAGCCATTAAAAAAAGCGATTGCCGAAGCTAAAAAAGCAGCTGGTGATGGTGCTAAAGTAATTTATATGTCCCCGCAAGGGCGCAAACTTGATCAGCAAGGTGCTAGCGAACTCGCTAGCTCTAAAAAACTGATTTTGATTGCCGGTCGCTATGAAGGTATAGATGAGAGAATAATAGAATCATATGTTGACGAAGAATGGTCAATTGGTGATTTTATTTTGAGTGGTGGTGAACTACCTGCCATGACATTAATTGACGCAGTAGCGCGATTAGTGCCAGGTGTGTTAGGTCATAACCAGTCAGCGGAACAAGATTCATTTTCGGATGGCTTGTTAGATTGTCCACACTATACACGACCAGAAACATTGGACGACAAACAGGTTCCTGCTGTATTACTCAGTGGTAACCACCAAGAGATAGCAAAATGGCGGCTTATGCAGTCATTAGGCAGAACTTGGTTACGACGTCCTGACTTGTTGCATAACCTAGCTCTGACTGAGGAGCAAGCGGTATTACTCGCGAAATTTCAGCAAGAGTACCAAAAAGCTTGTGGCTAGAAGACAGTTACACCTAGGAAAGTGAGAAACATAATGGCAAAAGTAAACCAAAATATTATTAAAGCGCTTGAAGATGAGCAGCTTAAAACAGACGTACCTGCATTTGGCCCTGGTGATACAGTGGTTGTACAGGTAAAAGTAAAAGAAGGTGCTAAAGAGCGTCTACAGGCCTTTGAAGGTGTTGTAATCGCTAAGCGTAATCGTGGTCTTCACTCAGCATTCACAGTTCGTAAAATCTCGAACGGTGAAGGCGTTGAGCGTGTATTCCAAACGCACAGCCCTCTTATTGATAGCGTAACAGTTAAGCGTCGCGGTGCAGTTCGCCGTGCTAAGCTTTACTATCTACGTGAGCGTTCTGGTAAATCTGCACGTATTAGAGAAAAACTTAACTAATACGCGCTGTTTATCAACGCAAAAAAACGGGTTGCATCCTTCGGGTTGCAACCCGTTTTGGTTTTAGAATATTATTTTCTCAATTCTCAATTCTCAATTCTCAATTCCTCATTAGTAAAATTTCCTCTTTAGCCTTTTCTCAGTTAGCTGATCCTGTTAGTATTTATCGTATTGATTAGTTTACTTTTATGTAAATTTATATTTACGTTATTTGGTTTTTTAAGGTGGGACGAACGTGGCTGACATAAGTGATTTAGCACAGCTAAGAGAAGGTATAGATGAATGCGATGCACAACTTGTTGCCTTACTCGCTAAACGTAATGGTATTACGCAAAAAATTGGTGAGATAAAACAACAAACAGGCGCGCCTTTACATGCACCTGTCCGTGAAGCAGAGCTATTAGCGGCAAGACGACAAGAAGCAATAAATCAAAATGTAAGCCCAGATCTCGTTGAAGATATACTAAGACGCATGATGCGAGAAGCCTATCAAAACCAACAAGCAAAACTTGCATGCGCAGCGCCAGAGCTTTCGCCAATTGTGATTGTGGGTGGTCAAGGTGCCATGGGCCAGTTATTTGCACAGCAGTTTATTCGCTCAGGTTACGAAGTTAAAATTTTAGATAAAGATCAGCAAAACGATGCTAAAAGTATTTTAAAAGGTGCCAAGCTGGTAATGATTAGCGTACCTATTAATGCATTGGACGCTGTCGTTGCTAAGTTACCTAAACTAGATGAAGACTGTTTACTAGTTGATATTACATCGGTAAAGCAATCGCCTATTAAAGCACTAAAAGCTGCGCACAGTGGCCCTGTGGTTGGTTTACATCCTATGTTTGGGCCTGATATATCACACTGGGTAAAACAAACAGTTGTTGTATGTGAAGGGCGAGAACACCAAGCGGCAAAAGGTTTGTTACAGCAGTTACAAGTATGGGGTTGTCAGCTTGTTGAACTTGATGCTAAAAAGCATGATGAAGCAATGCAAATTATTCAGGTAATGCGCCATTTAACGACATTTGTGTACGGACAATTTCTAGCAAAACAAAGTCATACACTAGAAGAATTACGTAGCTGCTCGTCACCTATATATCAATTAGAACTGATGATGGTAGGGCGTTTATTTGCGCAGTCGCCTGAGCTTTACTCAGATATTATGCTAGCACAATTCGATGATGTAGAAACCTTACTTGCACAGTACCAAGATACCTTCGCAAGTACATTAGCAAAATTAAAAGCGGGAGATAAAGCAGCGCTTATTGACTCTTTTGCTGAGGCTAAAGTTTACTTTTCTGACTCGACAGAACACTTTTTAACGCAAAGCAGGAGCTTATTAAATAAAGCGAATGATTCAAAAGTTTTAGATTAATATTTGTTATACCGTTTGCTTAAGTATGGGGATTTAATTCGTTAAATTGCTAAAATATTTATGCAGACTGGTACTAGTTAACGAAAAAGGGCCGATATCGGCTAATGCCGATCAGTTAAGAAAATGACCGGTTGACCGATCCAAACGATCATGCAAAATCCGTAGTTAGGAAACTAACTACGGATTTTTTTGTGAATATAGAACAA
>NZ_JADYXO010000045.1:0-6095 GCF_015864295.1 Pseudoalteromonas sp. NZS127_1
CTATGTGAAAGTAGGACATTACCAGGCTTCAAATTGTAGAAAGCCCGAATCTAACGATTCGGGCTTTTTTACGTCTGTAGAAAAGTGAAATGCGCGCAATTAACACACACTCACATCAACACCTAGCTCGTAGGGCGGGCGAGTGCAGCGACTCCCGACGCTGATATACTGCGTAGCGTACCGACTTTATATTGTAGAGCGTCTGAATCTAATGATTCGGGCTTTTTTACGTCTGCAAAAAAGTGATTTAGGGATTCCTCTAGAGCGAAGGACTTCTTAGTAAATCATTTATATCGATCAGCAATAATATTTAATCAATTTGAGGGATTAAATCTGACGCTAACTGCGTTAAAAATCTCATATATGAAACAACTGAATAACGAATTCTTGCCCTTCTTTTATCGACTCCGCTTAGTTATTGCTCTAATCTCAATTTATGATCTGTTCAATTATGTAGTTTATAAAATGTGACAGAGCTCGTTTAGATAAAAATAGAATAATAAGGGTTTAATAATGAGTGAAATTGATAATCATCCACATGGCATTTTTTGTTGGTCAGAACTTTGTACGCATAATTGGAAAGATGGTAAGGCGTTTTATACATCATTATTTGATTGGGGGTATGACGATCAACCTATTGGGGAGGACATATATTACACCATGCTACAAAAGCAAGGTGGTGATATAGCCGCTATGTATGAAATGCCTAAAGAGCAAATTAGTGAAGGGATCCCAAGTCATTGGTTGGCTTACATTGCCGTCGACAATGTTGATGATTGTGCGCTAAAAGCTAAAGAACTAGGTGCTGAAGTTATTGCCGGTCCTCATGATGTTATGAATGCAGGACGAATGTTGATGCTAAAAGATCCTGTAGGTGCCACTGTTGCACTATGGCAAGGCAATGAGCATAAAGGTTGTAAGTACTTAGGTGAATTAAACACGCCTTATTGGCATGAGTTAGCAACCAGAAATAGTAAAGTAAGTAGAGATTTTTACTGTGCTTTACTAGGCTGGGAAAGTGAAATAAAGCCAATGGAAGGTATGAACTACACTTTATTTTTGGTTGATGGACAGCCAATTGCCGGTATGCTTGAGATGACAAGCGACTGGCCTGAAGATATTCCTGCTCATTGGATGATTTATTTTGCAGTAGAGAGCTGCGATACGGCAGTAAATAAAGCCGCTAGCTTAGGTGGACAAGTATGTGTTCCTGCAACAGATATCCCCGATGTTGGTCGTTTTAGTGTTATATGCGATCCTCAAGGTGGTGTATTTTCGGTGATCGAATCTGTTATAGATGACGTTTAAACAGTTACATTAGCTTTAGCGTTAATTTACTCGCTAGTTTGTTATAATACTCGCCAATTAAATCGTCAGAAAGTGCAGAGAACGCAATGGAATTTGAACAAAATAGCAATTTAACCCTTCCTTTATTTCTATTAGATGAATCATTAAGTAATAGAGATTTAGAGCAGCCTGATTTTGAAATATCAATTGGACTTGATGATGAGTTACTTGCTCAAATTTGCCAAAATCCAAGTGAAGATAGCAGTGTAGCTATTACCGTTAGCGGTTATGAGTTGCTTATAACTGATTCTCTGTATTTAAGTATATTAGAGCAAGAGCATGATGCGCAGATAACATTAACGCATGGGCCTCTTTTAAGTATTGTTTTGAATACTGAAGGTCAAAAAACATTCGTTTCCCCTCAAATGGATATGATGCCTACCTTCGATTTAGGTGACGAGGACGAATGAAAAAAATAATAATAAGTACATTCGTATTAATTATCCTTAGTGGCTGTGCTTACTTAGGTAATGCACATTACGATGATTTATTTGGCCCTGAACAAGCGCAAGAACGTATCGTTCCACATTCTACCCTTGCTGGAGCTGATTTTTTACAAAACGTAAAACCAGTACTCGATACCCGCTGCGTCGTTTGCCATGGTTGTTACGATGCACCTTGCCAGCTTAAGCTCTCATCCCCTGAAGGTATTGATCGAGGTTTGAGTAAAGAGCTCGTTTACGATGGAACTCGTTTATTGGCAACGACCCCAAGCCGTTTATTGTTTGATGCAACCAATACACAGCAATGGCGAGAAAAAAACTTTACGCCAGTGCTAAATGAGCGCGTACAAAGTGAAGAAGCAAACTTAGCGGGAAGTGTTTTATTTAATAGTTTAGTGTTAAAGCAAAGCTATGAATTACCAACTAATGAAGTGCTAGATGATGAATTTGATTTTTCATTAGGGCGTTCGCAAACCTGTGCAACAATGGGGGAGTTTGACCGATTAGCTGACGAGCAACCTCATGGCGGTATGCCTTATGGTTTACCTGGGGTTTCGCGCGAAGAGTTTAATCATTTACAGAACTGGCTTAAAAATGGCGGTAAAATGTCACATATTGAGCCACCAAGTAAGTATGATCAGAATAAAATAAAGGGCTGGGAAGCATTTTTAAATCAAGATAACTTAAAGTATCAGTTATCAGCACGTTATATTTATGAACATTGGTTTTTAGCACATATTTATTTTACGTCAGAGAACCCACAAAGCTTTTTTAAACTAGTTCGCTCAAGTACGCCTCCTGGTGAGGAAATAAAGTTAATTAATACGCGTCGTCCATACGATGACCCTAAAGTTAGCCGTGTTTATTATCGTTTTATGCAAGAGCGTACAACCATACTTTCTAAAACGCATTTACCACTTGAGCTTAATGAAACTAAATTACTGCGTTTGTACGAGCAGTTTATTGCGCCAGATTATACAGTTACGCAAATGCCGAGTTATGAGCCTAAGTCAGCATCTAACCCATTTAAAACTTTTGAAGTTATTCCTATTAATTCTAAATATCAATTTATGCTTGATGAAGCAGAGTTAATTATTATGGGCTTTATAAAAGGGCCTGTTTGTCGTGGTCAGATTGCTTTAAATGTTATAAATGATCACTTTTGGGTGGCATTTGCTGATCCTGATAAGGTTGCGACTCCTGCTGTAGGGGAAATGCTAATGCAACATGAAGAAGCTCTAGAACTTCCTGCCGCAGAGGAAAGTAATGCGTTACCTATTTCTAGCTGGGTTAAATATTCAGTTCGTGAGAAAAAATATTTACAGGCAAAAGTTGAGCTTGCAAACGAAATGTTCAAAGGTGGCGAGCATCTTACAACTGACTTGCTTTGGAAAGGTGATGGGCATAATAAAAATGCTGCACTGACTATTTTCCGCCATTTTGATAGTGCAACTGTTGTTAAAGGTTTTATTGGTCAAGAGCCTAAAACCACGTGGATACTTGATTATGCGTTATTTGAACGTATTCATTATTTGCTTGTGGCAGGCTTTGATGTATACGGAAATATAGGCCATCAATTGGTTACACGTTTATATATGGATTTTTTACGTTTAGAGGGAGAGCAAAACTTTTTAGCTCTATTACCTGAGCACAAGCGTAATCAAATCAAAAAGCAGTGGTATCGTAATTCACCACCTGACTTATCTAAGTTCTTTAAAAGTAACCGAGAATTTAGCCAGCCCAGTGGTATTAACTATGAAACTGATGATCCACAGCATGAACTATATACCTTGATGAAAGAAGCCTTAGCGTCAGTTTTAAGTGAAAAATACAACTACACTGAAGTGGCAAAGCCGTTAAATGTAATAAGTGAAATGCCAGCAAAAGCGGTTAACTTATTACCTCAGCTTTCTTTTATACTTGTAAAGCAAGAAGATAATAGCCATAAGGGCTACACTATTATTCATCATAATGCGCACTACAATATATCTAGTTTATTAAACGAAGATGGCCAACGTGCTTATGATGAAGATACTGCGACTATTGTTCCTGGGTTTATCGGAGATTATCCAGCAGCTATTTGGTATTTAAATAACGAGCAGCAAGTAAATGCTTTTGCCGAGCAATTGCCTATGATGCAAATAGAAGCTGATTATGGTGCATTGAAATCTAAGTTTGGTATACGACGTACTCATCCACAGTTTTGGCAATACAGCGATATATTGCACGATACAGCTAAAAAATATCGTGGGATAGAATATGGAATGTTCGACTATAACCGTTTAGAAAATAGATAGTTAAATAGTTTTATTTTATTAGCCCAACTTTTTAGTTGGGCTTTTTTATTTAATAATCATTATTTAAGCTGCTTATTAGTTCTAAAAAATTGAGCTACACTTAAAACAAAAACAGGGCTTAGTATGTTTAAAGTTGTCGCGAATATCCGTACTCGTTACCGATGGGCATTAATAGCAATAGCACTATTAATAAGCACATCAGCATCACTTATGCAGTATTATTTTTCGGTGCAAAAATATGACGCAAAAATAATAAATATGGCTGGTAAGCAGAGAATGCTTTCTCAAAAAATAGCTTGGCATAGTAATGAGTTATTATTATCGGCAACAAATATTTCTGAGCATACTAAAGCGTTAAAGACATCAGTCGTATCATTCAAAAAAACTCATAATTACTTACTTTCAAAAAATGCTAATGGAGAGTATCAGTACCTTACACCTAAGCTTATTAAGCTATATACGTTAGCTCCTCATAAACTAGATTCCCAAGTTGCAACATATATCCAGCAAGCGGAAAATTTGCTTTATCAACAAGGCCAAGTAGATAAGCGTATATTCTCTGTAACTGAGGTTGAAGAGCTATTAAAGCAACTAGATCATGCAGTGAATTTATTTGAAGAGCAAGCTGTCCAAAAATTGAACTGGGTATCTAACCTTGAATTATTATTTTGGCTTATGGCGATGTTTTTACTACTTGTAGAGTTAAGGTTTGTATTTATGCCAATGGAAAAAGAAATAGGTAACGCATTGTCTAAATACCAAAAGCAAAAAGAGTTCGCTCAACAAGTGAGTCAAAATAAAGAGCATTTTATTGCCAGAGCAAGTCACGAATTTAGAACTCCTTTACAGGGTCTTATTACGTCTATTGAGGAGTTAAAGGTTTCTGATACGCAGCAAAGCGTTAAAACCCAAGCTAATTACTGTGCACTTAGGTTAATAGCCATATTAGATGAACTGCAGGACTTGCAAGCTTTAAGTACAGGTAAGTGGGTACCGCAATTTAAAAATGAAAACCTTCTAGAGTCGTGTAATAAAGTACTAATGGCTTACGAGCATGCTTGTCAGCAAAAAGGCCTAAAACTAGTTAGTTGTTTAGATGAATCATTAAATTGTGTATGTAAATTGGATCATCAACGTTTGCAGCATACGCTTACAGAATTAATCAGTAACGCTATTAAGTTTACGACAGAGGGTGAAATTACTGTCTCTGCAAAGCTTTTTAATAATGAACTTTGTGTCACTGTAAGTGATACTGGTTGTGGTTTTTCGAAAGAGATTACTGATCTTGAATTTGACTCATTTAAACAAACAAACCATTTTCAAGGATTAAGAACAGGTCTCACTCGGGTTCAGTATGTTGTAAAGGCGTTGCACGGTGAAATTACCTTCAAAAATAATGAAGCCCATGGGGCGCTGGTATCTTTGCACTTACCAATAATTGCCAGTAAAGCTCTCCCAAACCCTCGTAAAATAAATGACAAACTAAAGTGTTTAGTCGTTGAAGATAATCCATTAAATACTATATTACTGACCCGCATACTTAGCTTATTAGGTTTAAGCTATGATTGCGCTGAAAACGGCAAAGTCGCGTGCGATATGGTGAGTGAAAATCAATACGATATTGTTTTTATGGACTTAAATATGCCAGTAATGGATGGGTTTGAGGCGATTAAAAAAATACGCTCTGATCTTAATAAAGTAATGCCAATTATTGTTATAACAGCAAATACTTCACAAAATGATATAGAGCGAGTTTATGAATACGGAGCTAACCTCCATATTCATAAGCCAATAAGCCAGCAAGTAATTAAAGACGCATTAAATAGTATTAGCGTTGCTAGGGCGTGTTGATCTTTGGTAGTTGAATTTGCAGCAGACTGTTTGGTTTTTAGGCAAGGCAGAGCCTATGTAGTGTGGTTATTCCCCATAAATAGGCGATAACGCAGCATAAATACCAAACATGCGCTGCCCATTGGGTTCTTTCTAGGGACGATTAACTCTTTGTTGC
>NZ_JADYXO010000046.1:0-3884 GCF_015864295.1 Pseudoalteromonas sp. NZS127_1
TTAAATCCAGAGAAAAAAGAAGCAATGCGGGCGGCATAAAATTTAATTTGATGCGACAACTAACTTGAAAAACTCCGCTCATTGCTGAAGAGGAAGACGGTTTAACTCACGAAGAAAGAAAAAAAATAAAAAGAGAAAACCGTATTAACGCAATTAAACAGTGGTGCGCTGAAAACCCAAATCGAGACCCCGCTAGAGCAAAAGATAAAACCATAAAGCAACTGGCTTTGGATGAAAAAGCGGTGGTGCGAAGAGAAGAGTTTAGAAAAAATAACCCCGAGAAAGTGGCTGAAATACGAAAGCGAACTAGAAACGAAAGAAGATACCGTGATAATAGAGCAACCTACAAAGAGCGACTACCAAGAGACTACTTACATAAAGACAGCTATGAAACGCGATTAAAAAAAGCGGAAGCACTCAATGGTTGCAGGTTCAAAACTCGCACGTTTAAAAGTAAGCGTTTTACTGATGAATATGCAGCAGAGCTCAAGTCGCCTAATAGTGGCTCAACTCTTGAGGGACATTGGGTAGAGAGCGATGGTAAGCAGTTGGCTATTTCATGGTTTGGAGGGTGGTCAAACTTATTTACTGCTCTAAGTTTCCTGCTAATGGTCGCTGCGGTTATGTTTTTTTTCGTTGACTTGGTTGTTATTGGTTTTGTGTGGGGCGACTATCGGTGGGTGCCATTTGCAATATATGCACCTATGTTTATTGTCGGTTTTTATATGCTGAAACACCGGGCCATATTAGCGCACCGAGATAATTTTTATTTTAATCGCCATACCGGCCTTGTAAAAACCCCGCATACATTATTCAGAAAACCGTTTTACTTACCTTACGAAGACATTGTTTGCTATGGCGCAAATGAGCGTAATGTGGGTTCAGCACGTGGTGGCTCACGTGTATTTGTGTCACTCATGGTGCCGTTAAAATACCCTAAACATTATCGCTTTACCAAGCCTACTTTTTATGTAGGTGGTTCAAATCGTGAATGGGATTCACTGGCATACGCCACAGCCATGACTTTTATGGATACCTCAATTCCACTTGGCACGCATTTATATCAATCGATAGAGCATTACTTCAAAATCGATAAAGATATAACAGAAAAACACGCCTTTCCTGAGGAGCTAAAACCTTATTTAGACCCTGATGACTGCCAAGTAAACAGACATGAAGTTTGGTGATGTAAAAAACAGCGGTTAGTGTGAATCGCTGTTTTACTTTATGAAAAATCAACTTTAAAAACACAATTAGAGTGGCTGTCTAGTTTAACTTTCGGTCTAGTTTAACTTTCGGAAGGTACTAAAGAATATTTATGTGAATTTGATGATAATAGCCTGAGCTTAAATGCTGCAGTTTATGAGTTTGAAATTGAATCTCCTAGTATTAGTGTGTTTGATGTTGAAATAACACCAACACTTATATATAACGAAGATTTAACCTTACCAATAGATTTTGATGCATTTGAAAAGCCAATTGAAAATGCCTCACCTGATTTAGCAATTGCATAAGGAACCTGATGCAAAATAATAATTACTTCGGTGTTGGAATAATGCCAAAGAAAACGAAGTTTAATCGCTTTTTTGAATATCGCAGTATAAAAAATATATATCACGAATTCAAAGGCCTCTGTTTTTTATATGATTGGCTTGATACAAACAAAATATATGAAAGTAATCGCGAAAAATACAAAGTAGTGCCTTGCGGCAATAACCCTATAAAAGCTGTATTATTTGGGCCCATGGTTATAGGAGGGGTTCTAAGCCTTATTACTTTTATTAGTGTTTTATCACTTCCATTTTATGGCGAAGGTGAAACGTTTCAGTGGTGGATTCCAATTATTACTTTTTCTTGGAATTTACTTTTCTTAAATTTACTGCCTATTCTCGCTAGGTACATACCAGATAGGGTGATGTACCTTGATAGGCAAAACCAAACGGTCGGGTTTACTTTTGAGATACCAGGTTGTGAACAAAGAGATGACTTAGGTAACTGTTGCTTTAAATGGGAAGAAGTTGTTTGCAGGTTAACCTCGAAAATGGGCGCGCCGGGTGTAATGAATTACTTTCCAGAAATTAGCCATATTGATCAAGATAAGTACCCTAAAACAATAGTAACAGGTTCAGTTGTAGAACTTTCAGCCAATCCAGTGCATTGTTATTTATTGTGGGAGTGTTATGTACGTTTTATGGATTTAAGTAAGCCATTGCCCGATGTGCCTGTATATGAACAACACCGTCATTCAGATCCAATTACAGCAGAGTTTGATAAAAAAAATAATCGTCCTTCAGACTTTTGGGTAGACTTTTCAATTGAACAGCAAATTGAAATTAGGGACGAAATTTTAGAAGATGCTTTTCCATATGATTGGCTAAAAGGTAAAGAGCGTGAAGAAGTAATCAAACCTTGGCTGCATTGGAAAGCAGGGCCTGAGCGCATAGAGCAATTAACGTGGAAATATAAAGTAAAGCGTTTATTGATTCAACTTTTTATCGGCTTTCCGTGAGACTGTTTAAGTTTCAGAGTCCATGATGCTTTAACAATCAAAAAAAGGAACTTAAACAGAGCACCTTAAAGTGCCTCTGTTTATTAAAGGAATCTGATGCAAAATAATGACTACCTAGCCGTTGATATTATGCCTAAAAAAAAGCGGTTTAATTGTTTTTTTTACCCTGAGAGATTAAATAGCCTTAAAGAAAAGTTTAAAGGCTTATGTTACTTGTATGACTTACCTTCTAAAAAACAGAAGGCAATACAAAAGCGCCCAGAACGATATAAAGTAGAAATGTGCGGAAATAACCCTATTAGGATTATATTATTCGGACCGATTATAATTGGCTTTGTTTTAAGTTTGTTATTTTTATTCTCTTGTATTGTGATGACTTACTCCGAGGAGCCTTATCATTGGTGGGTGCCGGCACTTACTTTTTCTTGGAACCTGTTTTTTCTTAATTTATTACCAATAACAGACAGTTACATCCCCAAAAAACAAATATACTTTGATAGACAAAAGCAGCTAGTAGGCTTTACTTATCCTATCCCTGGTTGCGAAGCGCGTGATGAGCAGGGTAATTGTTGTTTTAAGTGGGCTGATATTGTATGCCATTTAGATATGGTTGCAACACGCCCAGGTGTAATGGGGTTTGTACCCTATATAAGTCATGTTGATGAGGACAAATACCCTGACACTAAAATTGTTGTGCAAGTGCCGGATAACTCAAATAACCCAATGAACTGTTATTTATATTGGGAGCGTGTAGTGCGCTTTATGGACAACAACCAACCACTTCCTGATGTACCTGAGTATGAAAACTACCGACACCTTGATGAACCCACCGCTGAATTTGATAAAAAAAATGACAGACCTAATAAATTTTGGAGCGACTTTTCACTTGCTCAACAAGCCGAAATTTGGCAAAAGTTTAATAAAGAGGCTGCTCATTTTAATTGGCTCAGAGCGACACCTAACGAAGAAATAATTAAGCCTTGGCTGCATTTTAAAGGTGAGCCTGAGCGTATTGAAAAACTAACCTGGAAATACAAAGCAAAGCGTTTAGCGCTACAGTTGTTTATGGGAATACCTTAAGCGCATTACAAAAGCTGCTTTATAACTTAAAGGAAGTTTGAGCTTGTTAAAGGAATAATATGTCTATTTATAAGTACTTAGGTGGACCATTACCTAAAAAAACAATTTTTAATCAATTCTATGAAGAAGGCGATACGCTATATCTGCGGAAAATGTTTAATGGGTTATGCTTTTTGGCTAGCTGGTTATATGATGATAAATCGGTTTTTAGTAGTAATCCCCAGCGCTTTCAAGTCCATTCATGCGGTAATGACCCCATGAGAGCACTTATCTTTGGTCCAATGTTTTTGGGGTT
>NZ_JADYXO010000047.1:0-3869 GCF_015864295.1 Pseudoalteromonas sp. NZS127_1
GTTCGTGCCTCGCTATGCGTTGGCGTTTCCCGTCTCAGTGGGGTCGCATTATAGGGAGATCCGAAAACAGATCAACCCTTTTTTGAAGAAAACTTGAAATAATGTGCTGTTCGCTGAGTATTTGAGCTAAACACGTTAAAAACACAACATAACTAGCAAATTATTAACAACTAAAGGTGTTTAAACTTCACTAATATTAAAAGTGAGCTTAAACGATCTTCATATAAAGACTTACACCCCATATGATCAACACGATCGTTAATGAAAGTGTTACGGCTGCAGATCCCATATCTTTGGCTCTACCTGACAATACATGCAATTCTGTACTTACTCGATCTGTTAATGCTTCAATGGCAGAGTTTAGCAATTCAACTATTAGAATAATAAGCAGTGAGCTAATTAGTATTGCCCAGTGTAATAATGATGAAGCCAGCCAAAATGAAGTGGGGAATAATATAAGGCTTAGTAATAGCTCTTGTCTAAATGCAGCTTCTTCTTTAAATGCTGCTTTAAAGCCAAGATAGGAGCAATAGGTTGCTTTGAAAACGCGTTTGAGGCCTAAGCCATTTGGTTTTAATACATCTTTCATTAATAAACTCTATGAATGAAGGTCAAAATAAAGCCCCGCACTGCGAGGCTTTTTATTTATGCTACGCCGTATTGATCACGGTAAGCTTTAACTGAGGCTAAATGCTCGCCCATCGTTCCTTGGTTTTCAAGGTAACTAATAAGGTCTGCTAATTTTACAATAGAAATTACTTTGGTATTAAAGTCGCGTTCAACTTCTTGAATAGCTGATAACTCGGCTTTACCTTTTTCTTGGCGATCTAATGCAATTAAAACACCACTAAGGTCTGCACCATTTTGTGCAATAATTTCCATGGACTCACGAATAGCGGTACCTGCGGTAATTACATCATCAACTAGCATTATTTTGCCATTGAGTTCTGAGCCTACTAATGTACCTCCTTCACCGTGTGCTTTTTTCTCTTTACGGTTAAAACAGTACGGTACATCTTTATCATGGTGATCTGCTAATGCAACTGCCGTCGTTGTTGCTATTGGGATACCCTTATACGCGGGACCAAATAGTACATCGTACTCTATCGCTGAATCTTCTAATGCTGATGCATAAAAACGACCTAAACGTGCTAAGTCACGACCTGTATTAAACAAACCGGCATTAAAAAAGTAAGGACTTATGCGCCCTGACTTTAAAGTAAACTCACCAAATTTTAATACCTGCTTCTCTAGAGCAAATTCTATAAACTCTTTTTGATAATCTTTCATATCTAGTGGCCTACCTATTTATGCTAATGCTTGCTTTTGTACGTCAATGATCTCACGAATAGAATGTTTAGCTAAAGTAAGTAACTCATCTAGCTCATCAAACGAGAAAGGTTCGCCTTCGGCTGTGCCTTGAATTTCTATAATTTTACCTGTTTCGGTTAAAATTACATTCATATCAGTTTCTGCTGCTGAATCTTCAATATATTCTAAATCGCTAATTGCTTGGCCTTTGTATATACCTACTGAAATAGCTGCAATCATATGCTTAAGTGGGTTTGAATTAATCATACCCTTTGCACGCATGTGCGTTAGCGCATCAACAAGTGCAACACATGCACCACTTATAGAAGCAGTACGTGTACCGCCATCTGCTTGGATTACATCACAGTCAATGGTGATTGTGTTTTCGCCAAGTGCTTTTAAATCAACAGCAGCACGCAGTGCACGTGCAATTAAACGTTGAATTTCCATAGTACGACCGCCCTGCTTACCACGTGCAGCTTCTCGAGCATTACGCGTATGCGTTGCTCGCGGTAACATACCGTATTCAGCATTGATCCAACCTTTACCCTGACCTTTCATGAAACGAGGAACGCCCGATTCGACAGTAGCTGTACAAAGTACTTTGGTGTTACCAAACTCAACAAGTACTGAGCCTTCAGCATGCAAAGTATAATTACGTGTAAATGTAACAGGTCTAATTTGATTAGGTGTTCTTTCGCTTGGACGCATTGACGATCCCCTTAATTCAGAATTTGCGACATTATAAGTGTATGTGGGTATAGATACCATGCTGATTTAAATAAATAGCTGTATGCAAAATATTCAGTGTATTAAATTTTCCCTAGAGCTTAAGCGGTGTTACGGTATAATCATCGTAATATTGTATTTATAAATTTAGGAAAATATCCATGATCCACAGTATGACAGCTTATGCGCGTCGCGAAATAAAAGGCGATTGGGGAACTGGCACTTGGGAAGTTCGTTCAGTGAACCAGCGTTACCTTGAAACATTTATTCGCGCACCAGAGCAATTTCGTGGCATGGAGCCAGTTATTCGTGAGCGTTTACGCAAACACTTACAACGCGGTAAAGTTGAGGTTTTTTTAAAGTTTGTAGCAAATCCTGCCCATGTTGGTGAGCTATCAATTAACCAAGCCCTTGCTGAGCAACTTATAAATAGCGCTAAATGGGTTCAACAGCAAAGTAATGGCGACATTAATCCTGTTGATATATTACGTTGGCCTGGTGTTATGGAAGCTGAAGAACTTGATATGGATAGCGTTAATACAGCACTAATTGCTGGTCTTGATCAAGTAATCGAAGATTTTAAATCAGCTCGTGGCGATGAAGGTGCAAACCTTGAAGAAATGATAGCAATCCGCCTTGATGCGATTTTAGAGCAAGTAGAAATTGTAGAAACGCATATGCCTGAGATTGCTAAGTGGCAGCGTGAAAAACTGGCTCAAAAGCTAGAAGACTTAACAGCAAACATTGACGAGTCACGCCTTGAACAAGAACTTATTTATCTTGCTCAAAAACAAGATGTAGCTGAAGAATTAGATCGTTTAAAGTCTCACGTTAAAGAAACTAAAAAAATCCTTAAAAAAGGTGGCGCATGTGGCCGCCGCCTAGATTTTATGATGCAAGAATTTAATCGTGAAGCTAACACGCTAGCATCTAAGTCTATCAATAGTGACATCACTACTGCCGCCGTAGAGTTAAAAGTATTGATTGAACAAATGAGAGAACAGATCCAAAATATTGAATAGTTTTCAGCCAATTATGGCATATTCATAACTTATCAAAACCCGGGCTAGGCTCGGGTTTTTTATTAATACCAATAATGATATTTTGAATGTTGTTACCAAGCATCTTCGTCTAATGTGAAATCCTCACCTTCAAATCACTCTTTATTTTAGACATTAAAAAGCCCGAGACTAAGCTCAGGCTTTTTGGTAACAATTAGCTAGGCTAATAATTACGCTCTGAACGTTACTACAACGCACCTACGCCTAAAGTAAGAGCGCCACCTTCATATGACATTTTATTCTAGACATTAATAAGCCCGAGGCTAAGCTCGGGCTTTTTGGTAACAATTAGCTAGGCTAATAATTACGCTTTGAACGTTACTACAACGCACCTACGCCTAAAGTAAGAGCGCCACCTTCATATGACACTTTATTCTAGACATTAAAAAGCCCGAGACTAAGCTCGGGCTTTTTGATAACAATTAGCTAGGCTAATAATTACGCTTTGGACGTTACTACAACGCACCTACGCCTAAAGTAAGAGCGCCACCTTCATATGACACTTTATTATAGACATTAAAAAGCCCGAGACTAAGCTCGGGCTTTTTGGTAACAATTAGCTAGGCTAATAATTACGCTTTGAACGTTACTACAAAGCACCTACCGCCACCTTCATATAACACTTTATTCTAGACATTAAAAAGCCCGAGACTAAGCTCGGGCTTTTTGGTAACAATTAGCTAGGCTAATAATTACGCTACGATAGTTGCTACAACACCAGCACCTACAGTACGACCACCTTCACGGATAGCAAAACGAAGACCTTCA
>NZ_JADYXO010000048.1:0-3637 GCF_015864295.1 Pseudoalteromonas sp. NZS127_1
TGAAGGTCTTCGTTTTGCTATCCGTGAAGGTGGTCGTACTGTAGGTGCTGGTGTTGTAGCAACTATCGTAGCGTAATAATTAACTTTAAAGTTAATTGTTAGAAAAAGGTCACTCAGGTGGCCTTTTTTAATGCCTGAAGAAAAGTGTCATATGAAGGTGGCGCTCTTACCTTAGGCGTAGGTGCTTTGTAGCAATTATCGTAGCGTAATAATTAACCTTAAAGTTAATTATTAGAAAAAGGTCACTTAGGTGGCCTTTTTTAATACCTGAAGAAAAGTGATTGGCTTTTCGTTATAACTTTATTGCCGTAGCTTGGATTGAGTTTTACGAAACCCGAGGAAAAAGATTGCTGAAAATAACTACGCAGTTAATGGACTATTTAATACGTTAAAATGATCATGCTTTTAATAAAATTGGTACCAATAAAAAGCACGGCTAGGCCGCGCTTATATTGAATTAGCTTTTGGTATTTTAGCCAATAACTAATATACGCTAAAAAGCTTTAATTTTTCTTCGCATATTCTTCAGCTTGCTTTAAAACTCTTAATAAATTACCGCTAAGAATTTTTTTAATATCAGCATCGCTGTAATCTCTATCCATTAAACCTTGAACAAGGTTAGGGTAGCTAGATACATCTTTTAAACCGATAGGTAATGAATCGCCTACTCCATCATAATCAGAGCCAATACCTACATAATCAATACCAATTAGCTCAACTACGTGATCAATATGATCAAGTACTTGCTCAAGGCTTGCAAATGGGTAAGGGTTTTTAGCACGGTAGGCAGCATCAAAATCTTTGCTTAATTTAGTCCCGTCTTTTTTAACCGACTCTTTTGTGCTTTTTAACTGCTTGCCCCAACTACCTGCTTTAGCGGTAACAAAACTTGAGCCAAAGTTGATTTGAATAACACCGCCATTTTCTTTAAGTGCCAATAGCATGTCGTCATTCATATTACGCTCAAAGCCTGGCGTGTATTTACGAAGTGATGAATGTGAGGCAATTACGGGTGTTTTAGAGAGATCCATAACCTGATAAAACGCATCATCAGAAATATGTGATACGTCGATTAACATACCAATATTATTCATTTCAGTAATTAGCTTTTTACCAAATGGGCTTAAACCTTTCCATTTGCGGCGAATATCATAAGACGAATCCGAAATATGGTTGCTTTGCGAGTGCGCTAGCGTGATGTAGCGAATACCGCGGTCGTAAAAGTGCTGAAGGTTTTTCATATCTCCTTCGATAGGAGATCCATTTTCCATACCCATTGCAATAGACAGCTTACCTTGCTTAAACTGCTCTTCTATATCAGTGCTTGAGCTGGCAATAGCAAACTTATCGGGTGCGCGCTGGGCTATAGCTTCCATACTATCAATCATTTGATTGGCTAGTTGGTAGCTTTTTCCTTTACCTTCAAATTCCAAATGCGCAGGAATATAAATCGACATAAACGGTGCGTTTAAACCGCCTTTTACAGCGCGAGGGTAGTCAAAATCGCCATCAGTTGTCGCTTTAGTTACATCAACCCAGCTTTCGTGAATTCGATAAGGTACGTCGATATGGGTATCAATTAAAATGGTGTCTTTAGCGAGTTTAATTGCTTTGTCGGATGCTGTTATTGTTTGTTCTGCATGGACTTGACTAGTTAATGCTAGTGATACGGCTACCACTAGAGTGCTGAGTTTTATCATGTTTTGGCTCTTTGGGTAAAAAGCCATTGTGTACGTTCAATTCAAAAGTTACAAGTACTACACCTTAATCAAACGCCTCTGCTTGATGCTCTTCACTTTGCAGCGCTTTAAATTCGCCCTTAGAAATAATAGTAACTGACTCATGTAATTCTGAGAAAAACACCATTGCTTCGCCATTTTTAAGCTGTAGCTTAACTTGGTTAACTTTAGATTCGATGCTTGCTTCTACTTCGCCATAATCGGTGCCTTCGCGCAGTACATAGCTTTCTATTAGGTTGTACAGTGTATCTTTATCGAGTTGTTCAAAAGGGATAATCATAATTGCTCTTTGTTTGCGTTGCCTAAAACATGTTGCCCAAAATAGCATGGCACGGCTTTCTCTAACCAAAATATAGGCTTAAACGGATTTTTACCGCTAATAAAACCAACGTGTCCGCCTTTGTCAGAGATGCGCAGCGTAACATGCTCACTCACATCTTGCCTACTCGGTACGGCCTTAATTGAGAGCATTGGGTCGTCTTTGGCATGAATAATAAGTGTGGGTATAGCAATATCTTTTAAGTACGGCATGGCACTGGCTTTACGATAGTAATCGTGGGCATTTTCAAAGCCGTGTAACGGTGCTGTAAGTTGGTTATCAAACTCTAATAAATCATCAATATTCATTAATTGATCGGTAGTTATAGGAATTTGCTGCTTAATTTGTGGCAGCTTTCGCTGCATTGATTTTTTCATGCGATCGAGCAGATATTTTTGGTAAATTTTACCTAAGCTTTTACGAATAACATCGCTTGATGACGACAAATCATAAGGAGCAGATACCACCGCTGCAGCACTTAGTGGGCATGCTTGTGATTGTTCACCTAAGTATTTGGCCAGTACGTTACCGCCTAACGAAAAACCTACAGCGACCATAGTGCGCTCAGGAAATTGCAGCTTTAAGTGATTTATAAAAAAGGCTAAATCGGCGGTGTCACCGCTGTGATAAGCACGTGGCAGGCGATTTACTTCAGTTGAGCAATTTCTAAAGTGCATAAGCACAACTGCATAACCTTGCTTTTTTAACGCCTTCATCATGCCTTTGGCATAAAAGCTATTTATATTGCCTTCAAGGCCATGTAAAACAACGGCAAGTGGAGCGGTTTCGTTATGTGGAAGTGACCATGCGAGCTCAATAAAGTCACCATCAGGTGTATCAAGTTGCTCAAGTTCGTAGCGAGTGTGGTGAAATGGGCGGAAAAAACGCGGCATTATGGTCTGAACGTGACGATTGGTCATCCACCATGCTGGTTTGAACTGAGAGATCATGTTTGTACTACGCACTTTGTATTAAACGAAAAGCTAGTGTACCAAATTTTTCGCTTCAGAAAATAAAAAGCGCCTAACTAGTAAACTAATAAGGCGCTTTAGTGCGTCGTGCTTAATTTTGGTCAGGAATTTCTGCATCATGTATTTTTTTCAGAAAGAAAAAAGCAAAAAAGATACATAAAGAAACAACGATAGTTAAAAATCCAAAAGACATAAATAAAACTGGATCTGTAAAAAAATCTCTAAAGAATACGCTCATGATTTGTTCCCCTCGTTGTTGATGGATTAATCATAGGCGGTGTTTGCAGGTCGCAACGTGATCGAGATCAAGTTATTTACATAAGCAGATATAGGGGTGAAGCTAAGTTGATTTAGATCATGCTTTAAAGGCTACTAAGTTATACCACTGAGAGCTAAGAGAGTTTTTCGCTTGAAATAGTGAGCTGATTGTAATCCATGTTTTTTCACTTCCCCTAAAGCGTAGCGCTTTTAACTTTTTTGAGTAAACCACTTAAAGATTTTTTGCACAAAGAGAAAAGAATGAGAAGTAAACCCCCTGTGTCAGGATAGTTGTCGCCTCTAACTTTTAATAGAGGCAGATAAAATGAGACGTCGATTTACACAAGAAT
>NZ_JADYXO010000049.1:0-3170 GCF_015864295.1 Pseudoalteromonas sp. NZS127_1
AATATCTACTTTAGTCATATTAACTTCTGTCTAAACTGTCGCATAAAACGCGTTTGGCGTTGTATGGTTAAGCCTCACGGGTAATTAGTACAAGTTAGCTTAATGGCTCACACCACTTCCACATCTTGCCTATCAACGTTGTAGTCTTCAACGGCCCTTCAGAGACTTTAAAAGTCTAGTGAGAACTCATCTCGAGGCCTGCTTCGCGCTTAGATGCTTTCAGCGCTTATCAGTTCCGAACGTAGCTACCGGGCAATGCCATTGGCATGACAACCCGAACACCAGCGGTTCGTTCACTCCGGTCCTCTCGTACTAGGAGCAACCCCTCTCAATTCTCAAACGCCCACGGCAGATAGGGACCGAACTGTCTCACGACGTTCTAAACCCAGCTCGCGTACCACTTTAAATGGCGAACAGCCATACCCTTGGGACCGACTTCAGCCCCAGGATGTGATGAGCCGACATCGAGGTGCCAAACACCGCCGTCGATATGAACTCTTGGGCGGTATCAGCCTGTTATCCCCGGAGTACCTTTTATCCGTTGAGCGATGGCCCTTCCATTCAGAACCACCGGATCACTATGACCTACTTTCGTACCTGCTCGACGTGTCTGTCTCGCAGTTAAGCTGGCTTCTACCATTACACTAACCGTACGATGTCCGACCGTACTTAGCCAACCTTCGTGCTCCTCCGTTACTCTTTAGGAGGAGACCGCCCCAGTCAAACTACCCACCAGGCACTGTCCGTAACCCCGATTCAGGGGCCAACGTTAGAACATCAAAACTACAAGGGTGGTATTTCAAGGTTGACTCCACAACAACTAGCGTCGCTGCTTCAAAGTCTCCCACCTATCCTACACATGTAGGTTCAATGTTCAGTGCCAAGCTGTAGTAAAGGTTCACGGGGTCTTTCCGTCTAGCCGCGGGTACACAGCATCTTCACTGCGATTTCAATTTCACTGAGTCTCGGGTGGAGACAGCGTGGCCATGGTTACACCATTCGTGCAGGTCGGAACTTACCCGACAAGGAATTTCGCTACCTTAGGACCGTTATAGTTACGGCCGCCGTTTACCGGGGCTTCGATCAAGAGCTTCTCCCTAAGGATAACCCCATCAATTAACCTTCCGGCACCGGGCAGGTGTCACACCGTATACGTCATCTTGCGATTTTGCACAGTGCTGTGTTTTTAATAAACAGTCCCAGCCACCTGGTCACTGCGGCTCCCGTCCGCTTAGAGAGCAAGTCTCATCACAGATAGGAGCGTACCTTCTCCCGAAGTTACGGTACGATTTTGCCTAGTTCCTTCACCCGAGTTCTCTCAAGCGCCTTAGTATTCTCTACCTGACCACCTGTGTCGGTTTGGGGTACGATTCCATATAATCTGAAGCTTAGAGGCTTTTCCTGGAAGTATGGCATCAGCAACTTCATCACCGTAGTGACTCGTCTCGTGTCTCAGGTTTAATGTTTGTCCGGATTTACCTAAACAAACGCCCTACTCACTTTCACATAGACTACCAACGCTATGCTTGCTTAGCCTGCTCCGTCCCCCCATCGCAATTATATCGAGTACAGAAATATTAATCTGTTTCCCATCGACTACGCCTTTCGGCCTCGCCTTAGGGGTCGACTTACCCTACCCTGATTAACATGGGATAGGAACCCTTGGTCTTCCGGCGTGGGAGTTTTTCACTCCCATTATCGTTACTCATGTCAGCATTCGCACTTCTGATACCTCCAGCATACCTCCCGGTACACCTTCAACGGCTTACAGAACGCTCCCCTACCACTCAGAATAAATTCTGAATCCGCAGCTTCGGTGCATAGTTTAGCCCCGTTACATCTTCCGCGCAGACCGACTCGACCAGTGAGCTATTACGCTTTCTTTAAAGGATGGCTGCTTCTAAGCCAACCTCCTGGCTGTCTGGGCCTTTCCACATCGTTTCCCACTTAACTATGACTTTGGGACCTTAGCTGGCGGTCTGGGTTGTTTCCCTCTTCACGACGGACGTTAGCACCCGCCGTGTGTCTCCCGGATATTACTTTACGGTATTCGGAGTTTGCAAAGGGTTGGTAAGTCGGGATGACCCCCTAGCCTTAACAGTGCTCTACCCCCGTAAGTATTCGTCCGAGGCTCTACCTAAATAGATTTCGGGGAGAACCAGCTATCTCCCGGTTTGATTAGCCTTTCACTCCTAGCCACAGGTCATCCCCTAACTTTTCAACGTTAGTGGGTTCGGTCCTCCAGTTGATGTTACTCAACCTTCAACCTGCCCATGGCTAGATCACCGGGTTTCGGGTCTATACCTTGCAACTATTCGCCCAGTTAAGACTCGGTTTCCCTACGGCTACCCTATTCGGTTAACCTCGCTACAAAATATAAGTCGCTGACCCATTATACAAAAGGTACGCAGTCACCCAACAAGTGGGCTCCTACTGCTTGTACGTACACGGTTTCAGGTTCTATTTCACTCCCCTCACAGGGGTTCTTTTCGCCTTTCCCTCACGGTACTGGTTCACTATCGGTCAGTTGGGAGTATTTAGCCTTAGATGATGGTCCACCTATATTCAGTCAAAGTTTCACGTGCTCCGACCTACTCGATTTCACTTAAAATGTCTTTTCATGTACGGGACTATCACCCTGTATCGTGGCGCTTTCCAGCAGCCTTCCATTAACACATAATAAGCTTAAGGGCTGTTCCGATTTCGCTCGCCGCTACTTTCGGAATCTCGGTTGATTTCTTTTCCTACGGGTACTTAGATGTTTCAGTTCTCCGCGTTCGCTTCGTTAACCTATGTATTCAGTTAACGATACCTGCAAGCAGGTGGGTTTCCCCATTCGGAAATCTTAGTCTCAAGCGCTTTTTACTAGCTTGACTAAGCTTATCGCAAGTTAATACGTCCTTCATCGCCTCCAACTGCCAAGGCATCCACCGTGTACGCTTAGTCACTTAACCATACAACCCAAACGGGTCTTTGTTTTGTGACAGTTTAACTTCGCCAGAAGTCAATATTGAATACTAAAGTAGATACCAATCAATCAACTCATAAGA
Organism: Pseudoalteromonas sp. NZS127_1; assembly: GCF_015864295.1. Taxonomy (NCBI): domain Bacteria; kingdom Pseudomonadati; phylum Pseudomonadota; class Gammaproteobacteria; order Alteromonadales; family Pseudoalteromonadaceae; genus Pseudoalteromonas; species Pseudoalteromonas sp. NZS127_1. Next base: position 3,051 of record NZ_JADYXO010000049.1, read on the forward strand.
GTTAACTAAATGGCACTGAATGGTACTGCTACCATTCTTTTTTTACTTTTGAAAACTCTTGATAAATACAATGTATCTATCAGAATTTTATTATCAGCTTTTCCAAATTTTTAAAGAGCA